>NZ_CAUPYL010000073.1:0-11396 GCF_963515265.1 uncultured Frigoribacterium sp. | reverse complement strand
CGGCCTCGCCGCTCGACCACGAGCCGCGGTCGCCGACGACGAGCCGCGTGCGCGGCGGCTGGTGCTGCACGTCGCGGTCGATGCGCGCGAGCCCGGCGTCGCGCAGCGGGGTCGTCGACCAGCGGCTCTCGGCCACCCAGTCGTTCGCCGCCGTCGCGAGGGCGAAGGCGTCGACGTCGTCGTCCCGTCCGAGGAACGCCCCGGTCGCGATCGTCGACACGGCGTCGAGGGTGAGCGGGGCGGCGCCGGGGGCGAGGCCGATCTCGGTGTGCGTGCGGAACGCGGGCACCGCCTCCTGCGCCTCGAGGACGCTGATGACGACGAGGCCCGAGGCGTCGTCGCGCTGCTCGATCCGCAGCCGGGCCGTGCCGTCGTCGTCGACGTCGGCCTCGTGCGACACGTGCCGCAGGGCCGCGCCGAGCACGGTGTCGACGTGCCGGAAGCTGCCGGGGAACCGCCCGTGCCCGAACGCCGACACCTCGACCAGGGCCTGCAGGAGGCGGTCGGGCACGTGACCGTCGTCGCCCGGCCACAGCGCGGGCGCGACTCCCGGCTCGATCGCGATCAGCGCGACAGGCCCGTCGTCGGGCAGGGCGAACGTCAGGTGCAGGGCCCCGGTGCCCCAGTGCAGCCGCCGCACGTCAGCGCACCGCGGCCTTCGCGGCGAGCGCCTCGCCGGCCGGGGCGGACCCCGCCTGCACCCACGCCCGGGCGTAGTGGTCGTAGCAGATCGAGTTGTCGATGCTCGAGCGGTCGGGGGCCGACTCGTCGCTGACGACCTTGCCGACGCGCTCAGGGTCGGGCGCGGCGAGCGCGAGCAGCTTCGTGTAGTCGTGGTGCGGGTCGAGGATGACGTCGTCCGCGGGCCCCCGCTCGACGACGCGGCCGCGGTACAGCACGAGGATCTCGTCCGAGAAGTGCCGAGCGGTGGCGAGGTCGTGCGTGATGTAGAGCACGGCGAGGTTGTCCTCGCGCTGCAGCCGGCCCATGAGGTTGAGCACGCCGAGCCGGATCGAGACGTCGAGCATCGAGACCGGCTCGTCGGCGATGAGCACCTGGGCGCCGGGGGCCAGGGCCCGGGCGATCGCGATCCGCTGGCGCTGTCCGCCGGACAGCTCGTGCGGGCGACGGGCGGCCATGTCCTCGGCGGGTCGCAGGTTGACGCGCTCGAGCATGTCGAGCACGCGCTCGTGCGTCTCGGCACGGCCCCTCGTGCGGCGGTGGATCCGGAGCGGCCGCGCGATGTGGTGCTCGATCGAGTGGAACGGGTTGAGCGACGCGAACGGGTCCTGGAACACCATCTGCACGTGTCGCCGGTAGACCGAGCCCATCACGGGCGTGCCGTCGTCGAGCGTCACGTCGATCGTCCCTGAGCTCGGCTTCTCGAGCTTCGCGAGCATGCGGGCGATGGTCGACTTGCCCGAGCCCGACTCGCCCACGAGGGCGACCGTGCGGCCGGGCAGCAGGTCGAACGACACCGAGTCGACGGCCCGGAACGCCTCGCGCCCGATGCCCTTGCGGACCGAGAAGTCCTTGGTCAGGTCGGTGACGTGGATGCTGGTCATCGCGGGTCCTCCAGGTCGTCGGGGTCGGGCAGCACGATGGTGCGGGTGTCCTGCTCGAGGGGCGAGCCCTCGTCGACGCCGGTGCGGATGAACGCGCCGCGCGAGCCGCTGAGGCTCGGGAACGAGCTGAGCAGGCGGCGCGTGTAGGGGTGCTGGGCGTCGGCGTAGATCTGCTCCGCGGTGCTCAGCTCGACGATCTCGCCTTGCAGCATCACGGCGATGCGGTCGCTGATCTCGAGCAGCAGCGGCAGGTCGTGCGTGATGAACACGACGGCGAAGTCGAGCTCGTCGCGGAGCCGGACGATCTCGCGCAGGATGTCGCGCTGCACGACAACGTCGAGGGCCGTGGTCGGCTCGTCCATGATCATGATCTGCGGCTCGAGCAGCATCGCCATCGCGATCATCACGCGCTGGCGCATCCCGCCCGACAATTCGTGCGGGTACGAGCGCAGCCGCACCGGGTCGACCCCGACGCGCTCGAGCACCTCGGCCGCCCGGGCACGGCGCTGCGCCTTGCTCAGCTGCTTCTCGTGCGTGACGAGCACGTCGTCGAGCTGAGTGAGGATCGTCGTCACCGGGTTGAGGGCGTTCATCGCGCCCTGGAACACCATCGACAGCTTCGACCAGCGGAACGCCCGCAGCTCCTGCTCGCCGAGGGCGAGGAGGTCGATGTCGGTGCCGTCGCGGTCGTGGAACGTGATCGAGCCCGTCGAGATGCGCGCCGGCGGCTTGTGCAGCCGGTTGATCGCGTACGCGAGGGTCGTCTTGCCGCAGCCCGACTCCCCCGCCAGCCCGAGGATCTCGCCCGGCGCGAGCGTCAGGCTCGCGGACTTGACCGCCGTGACCGGGCTCTCGACCTCGTAGACGACGGTGAGGTCGTCGATCGTCAGCACGGCGTCGCGACGGGTGCGGGGCCGGGACGCTGTGGGCGCCTCCTGCGTGGGGGTCATCGGGAGGCCTTCTTCGCGAGACGGGCGCGCTTGCGGTGCAGGCGCACGTTCTTGAGCTTGGGGTTGATGATCTCGTCGATCGAGAAGTTGATCAGCGAGAGGCCGGTGCCGAACAGGGCGATGATCAGGCCGGGAGGGCCGAACCACCACCAGGCGCCGAGCGGCAGGGCGAAGCCGTTCTGCGCGTAGAACAGCATCGTGCCGAGGGTCGACGAGTTGGAGGCGCCCAGTCCGAGGAACGACAGGCCCGCCTCCCCGAGGATGGCCGCGATCACCGCGAAGACGAACTGCGACGCGAGCACCGGCAGCAGGTTCGGCAGGATCTCGACCGAGATGACGCGCCACGGCTTCTCGCCGGCGACGCGGGCCGCGGCCACGTAGTCGCGGCTGCGGATCGACAGGGTCTGCGCGCGCAGCACCCGGCTGGACGCTGCCCAGCCGGTGATCGCCAGCACGATGCCGATCGTCCAGAGCCCGCGCTGCTCCTGCGGCACGAAGCCCGAGATCACGATGACGAGGGGCAGGCCGGGGATCACGAGGAACACGTTCGAGAACAGCGAGAACGCCTCGTCGGTGAACCCGCCGATGTAGGCGCCGAGGATGCCGAAGAAGGCCGAGAGGGCCGTCGCGAGGATGCCGACGATCAGGCCGATCTGCAGCGAGCCGCGGGTGGCCCAGGCGAGCTGGGCGAAGACGTCCTGCCCGGTCTGGGTCGTGCCGAGGAGGTGCTGAGCCGACGGGCCGGTGAGGCCGATGTCGCGGATGACGGTCGGGTCCTGCACGAAGAACGGGCCGACGATGCCGAAGAGCGCGATGGCGCCGACGAGGCCGAGCCCGGCGGCGAGCCACGGGGTCATGGTCGGCAGCATCAGCCGCCAGGCGGAGCGCCTCGGCTTGCCGAGGTCGGCGGCCTCGGCGGCGAGCTGCGAGGTCGAGTCGACGACCGTGGTGGTCGTGTCGGGGGCGACGTTCGTCATGGGTGCTGCCTCCTGCTGGGGGTGCGGCGGGCCATCAGCTGCGCGCCCGGGTGCGGGGGTCGATGATCCCGTAGAAGAGGTCGACGACGAGGTTGGCGCCGAGCACGGCGAGGGTGATGAACAGGAAGATGCCCTGCATCAGCGCGTAGTCGTTGTTCGTGACGGCCGACAGGAGCTTGCCGCCGATGCCCGGGTACGAGAACACCTGCTCGGTGACGATCGAGCCGGAGACCACGAAGCCGAGCGAGATCGCGAAGCCGGCGACGCTCGGCAGCACGGCGTTGCGGGCCGCGTAGCCGCGGAGGATGCGGCCCTGGCTGAGGCCCTTGGCCTGCGCCGTGAGCACGTAGTCCTCGGACAGCGTCGACACCATCATGTTGCGCATGCCGAGCAGCCAGCCGCCGATCGACGCGATGACGATGGTGAGCGCCGGCAGGAACCCGTACTCGACCGCCGACGAGATGAACTGCCAGTTCAGCCCCGGGTCGAGCACGACGTCGTAGCCGCCCTGCGAGGGGAACAGCCTCAAGGAGGTGGCGAGCACGTACACGAGGATCAGCGCGAGCCAGAAGTAGGGCACCGCCGCCAGCAGCGTGGTGGCCGGCACGAGCGAGTCGAGCCAGGTGCCCGGCTTCCAGCCGACGAACGCGCCGAGCAGGACGCCGAGCGCCGCGCCGATCACGGTCGCCAGGCCGACGAGGACGATCGTCCAGGGCAGCGACGACCCGATGACCTCGGTGACGGGGGTCGGGAAGTAGCCGACCGAGATGCCGAGGTCGCCCCTGAAGATGTTGATCAGGTAGTTCCAGTACTGCACCGGGAGCGGATCGGAGGAGTCGCCTCCGAGGAGGAGCTCGTACGCCTTGCGGGTGTCAGGGGTGACGATCCCCCCGCGTTGCTGCAGCTTCGCCAGCAGGATGTCCACCGGGTTGCCCGGCAGCAGCCGAGGGATCAGGAAGTTGATGGTCAGCGCGGCCCACAGGGCGACCGCGTAGAAGCCGAGCTTCCGGACGAAGTAGTTCACGTGTCCTCACCGGTCCTCACGACGACGAGCTCCTCCTCCGCCACGGCTACTCGCCGGCCGGCTTCAGGTTCTTGAAGATGATCGAGTTGTCCGGCGAGGCCCAGATGGCGGGGAACGCGTAGAGGTCGTCCATCGTGGGCCAGCCGGTGAACTTCGACGAGTGGTACTCGCTCGTCGTGCCGCCGGTGAGGACGGGCACGTAGGGCATGTCCTCGACGATCGCGGCCTGGATCACGTCGAACTGCGCCTGGCGCGCCTCCGTGTCCTCGGGGTTCGTGGCCTTGAGGGTCTCGAGCGCCGCGTCGACCGCGGGGTCGCTGAAGCGGGCCATGTTCGTCGGGGCCGCCTCGCCGACCGCCGCCGTGTAGGCGGTGTTGAAGTACTGGTCGTACAGGTAGTACGGGTCGGACGCGGCGCCCTGGCCGAGCGAGTCGATCGCGAGCTGGTAGTTGCCCTTGCTCTTCTTGTCGGTCCACTCGTTCCACGACGACTGCGAGGCGGTCAGCGAGATGCCGGCGGCCTTGAGCTGCTGGCCCATCGTGTCGATCGCCGTGATGTAGTCGGTCCAGCCGGTGACGACCTCGACCGTGAGCTTCAGCTCCTGGCCGTCCTTGGCGTAGATGCCGTCGGAGCCCTTCGCCCAGCCGGCGTCCTCGAGCAGCGACGAGGCCTTGTCCAGGTCGGGGGCCGCGGGGGCGACGGGCTCGGCGACGGCGCTCGAGATGAGGTCCTCCTGCGTGCTCGTCAGCGCGAACGTGGGCGACACCTCGCTGGCGGTGTCCTGGAACGCGAGGGAGTTCACCTGGTCGCGGTTCAGGGCGTAGTAGATCGCCTGGCGCACGGCCGGGTCGGTCTGGGGGCCCTCGCAGCCGAGCTCGGCGTTCGAGCAGGTCATCAGCGCGACCTGGTTCTGCGGGATCGTCACGGCGTCGTAGCCGGGGTAGTTCTTCGAGACGTTCTGGATGTCGGGCACCGGGCCGGTCTGCCAGTCGATCGTGCCGGCCGCGAGCGCGTCGGCGCCGGCGGTGTTGCCGGACAGCGACAGGTAGCGGACCTTCTTGACCGCGGGCTCGCCGCCCCAGTAGGTCGGGTTGGCGGCCAGCGTGAAGGCCTGCGCCTTGAAGTCGTCCATCGTGTACGCGCCGGTGCCGACGGGCTCGGCGATGACGTCGGTCGTGGGGTCGATGTCGCTCCACAGGTGCTCGGGCACGATCGGCGTGCGACCCAGCAGGGCCGGGCCGGTCACGAACGCCGGGTGGTCCCAGGTGAAGGTGACGTGCGTGTCGTCGGCGGCGGTGACCGTGCCGTCGAAGCCGTTGGTGTTGATCGAGGGGGTGTCGAGCAGCATCTCGAAGGTGAAGACGACGTCGTCGGCCGTGAAGGCCTCGCCGTCGGACCAGGTCGCGTCGTCGCGCAGGGTGACGTCGAGCTGCGTGCCCTCGGCGTTCCAGGTGTACTCGCTGCCGAGCAGGGGCTCGTAGTCCTCGGTGTTCACGTTGGTGACGAAGAAGAGCGACTCGTAGATCGCGCCGATGCCGCCGATGGACGACGGCGAGTACGGGTTGAAGTTGATCTGGTAGTCGCCGGCCTGGCCGGTGTACACGACGAGCGTGTCGCTCGGGCTGCTCGAGCCCGAGCCGCCGGCGGAGCAGCCGGTGAGGCCGAGGGTCAGCGCGGTGGCGGCGGCTGCCGCCCCGATCGCCCAGGCCCTGCGGACGGGCCTGCGGCCCGTGGTTGCGCGGAGGAACATCGTTGATCCTTTCCCAGGGCGCGACCACTCGGGGCAGTCGACGCCGACTTCGTTGTCACAGGCGGGCTGGGCCGCGCTGTCGGGTCATTGTTACCCGACTAAATTAAGTCCGTCAAGTTTGTGGGAGCAAGCCTCAGGAACCGTGACCGGACCGTTGCCGGGCGACGACGGGCGACGGGCGACGACCGGCGACGAGGAGGCGCGATTCAGGAACGGGGGCGGCTGCGGTCCTGAGGCGTGCACGGATCAGGACGGCGCCTCCCCCCGCTGCGGGACGCAGGACGGATCTTCCTGAATGAGGAGGGGGCGGGGGCGGGGTCAGCGGCGGGGCGGCGCGGTGGTGCCGCGCACCACGATCTCGCTGTCCGGGGCGCGGACGAGCATCTCGGGTCGTCCGTCGAGCATCGCGAGCACGGTGCGGGTCGCCGATTCCCCCAGCGACGGCACGTCGCGGCTCACCACGGACAGCGGGGGCGTCGCGAGCTGGCAGAGGGGCGAGTCGTCCCACGCGAGCAGCGAGAGGTCGCCCGGCACGGAGACGCCGAGGTCGGCCGCGGCGGCCAGGCCGCCCACCGCCATCGCGTCGTTGTCGTAGACGATCGCCGTGGGACGCCGCGGCCCGCGCAGCAGCCGGCGGGTCTGCGCCTCGCCGCTCTCGGCCGAGTAGTCGCCCGGCAGGACCAGGCCGCTCGCGGCTCCTCGTCCGACGGTGAGGTCGAAGGCCTCCGAGCGCGCCCGCGTGTGGCCGAGCTCGACGGGCCCGCTCACCCGCCCGATCACCGAGTGGCCGAGGCCCACGAGGTGCGCGACGGCCTGGCGCATCGCGCCCCGGTCGTCGACCTCGACGGTCGAGACGCCTCCGCCCTGCGGCTCCTGGCCGAGGACGACCGTGGGCAGCCCGAGGGCCGCGAGGACGGGCAGCCGTGGATCGTCGTCGACGAGGTCGGCGAGCACGACGCCGCGCACCCAGCCCTGGGCGGTCCAGCGGCGGAAGCAGGCGAGCTCGTCGTCGTGGTCGGCCACCAGCTGCAGCAGCACCGTCGCCCCGGCCCGCGTCGCCGCCGCCTCCATGCCCGCGAGGAACGCCGTGTGGAACGGGTCGATCCCCAGGCTGAAGGGCGCCCGGCGCTGCACGAAGCCGATGGCCGGGAGGGAGGGAGGCGCGCCGGCCGTGCCGGCGCCCACGGGCGGGGACACCAGTGCAGTATCGCCCACCGCGGGGACCACGGTCGACCTGCGGGGCCGAGGAGGCGCCTCCTGCGTCGCGAGGCCGGTCAGGACCTCGGTCAGGGCGCCACCGCCAGCAGCAGGCCGTTCGCGTGGCGGAGCACGGTCCGGCCCACGAGCGCGTCCGGGTCGAGGCTCGCGGCGCCGTCACGGCCCGCGACGCGGAACGTCGCCGACTCCCCCGCCAACAGCGTGACGAGCCCGCGGTCGACCGTCGCCCGCGGGTCGAGGACGTCGACCAGCAGGGTGACGTCGCGGGCGTAGCTCCGCGCCGTCACGGTGACGAGCCAGGCGTCGCCGTCGCGGACGACCTCGGTCGCGACGGGGTCAGGGTCGAGCCGCTGGTCGACGACCTCGGCCGCGTCCCAGACCGCCCGGCCCGAGCCGAAGTCGGGCAGCACGGCGACGAGCAACTCGGCGGCCGGGTCGAGCGCGTCGACGAGCGGGGACGGCACCGTCAGCTCGACGCTGCCCCGGGAGCCGACGGCCCCCGGCACGACGACCTCGTCGAGCACGTCGCCCGCGAAGGTCGTGCGGCGCAGCACGACGTCGCCCGCCCACGCGTCGTCCACGTCGTTGAGCAGAACCACGGCGAGCGAGTCGCCGCGCGGCTGGATCGTCGCGAGGCGCGGCGCGTAGCAGTCGCGCAGGGCGAACCAGAGCGGCTTGCGGTGCTCGTCGAAGTCGACCGCGGCCCACGACGTGACGGGCCAGTCGTCGTTCAGCTGCCACACGATCGTGCCGGTGTTGAGCGGCGCGAGCGACCGGAAGTGCTCGACGCCGAACCGGATGGCGGCGGCCTGGTTGAGCTGCGTGGCCCAGTGCCAGTCCTCGATCGTCGCGGGGGCCGGCAGGTGGCCCTGCATGCCGCGCTCGAGCTTGAGGTTGCCCTCCTCGGCCTTCTGGTGCACGAGCATCTGGTGGCCGTAGGGGTCGAGCGGCTCGTCGTGCACCGAGCCGACGAGCGTCGACCAGGCGGGCGGGCCCTGGAACCCGAACTCCGAGACGAAGCGGGCGGGGTACTCGCGGTAGGCCGTGTAGTCGCGGCGGTTCCAGACGTCCCAGATGTGCATCGTGCCGTGGCGGTGGTCGTTCGGGTGCACCTCGTCGGACGACGCCAGGGGGTCGCCGAACGAGAACGGGCTCCCCGGCGAGTAGGCGCGGGTGCCGTCGAGCTCGGCGACGAGCCGCGGCAGGAGCTCGCGGTAGTAGCCGTCGCCCCAGGTGCGGCCCTGCAGCTCGGTCTTCCAGCCCCAGTCGACGAAGCCCCAGATGTTCTCGTTGTTCCCGTTCCAGATGACCAGCGACGGGTGCGGGCTGAGCCGGGTGATCGCCTCGCGCGCCTCGGCCTCGACCTCGACGGCCAGCCAGTCCTCCTCGGCGTAGGCCGCACAGGCGAACAGGAAGTCCTGCCAGACGAGCACGCCGGCCTCGTCGCAGGCGTCGTAGAAGTCGTCCGACTCGTAGATGCCGCCGCCCCAGACGCGCAGCAGGTTCATGTTCGCCTCGGTCGCATCGGCGACGCGACGCCGGTAGCGGTCGCGGTCGATCTCGGTGACGAACGCGTGGTCGGGGATCCAGTTCGCCCCGCGCACCTGCACGACGCGCTCGTTCACGAGCACGACGAAGGGCGTGCCGTCGGCGTCCGGCGTCGTGTCGACGCGGACCGTGCGGAAACCGACCCGCGACGTCCAGGAGGCGGTCGTCGCGTCGGGCGCACCGCCTCCTGCGCCGTCGTCCACGGGCGCCGCGGTCACGCGGACGCCGTACAGCGGCTGGTCGCCGTGGCCGAGCGGCCACCAGAGCCGCGCGTCGGGGACGACGAGCTCGAGCGCGGCCTCGGCGGTGCCGACCGCGACGTCGACGCTCGCCTCGGCCACGCGGTCGCCCTCGGGCGAGGTCACCTCGACGGCGACGCGGTGCTCGCCGGTCGTCACGCCGTCCCACTCGAGCGCGACGCGGGCGTCGAGGGTGCCGGTCGCGCCGGTCGACTGGGGCGCCTCGTCCACGCGGACGAGCGGACGCACCGAGGCGATCCGGACGCCGGACCACGAGTCGAGCCCGATCGGCCGCCAGATGCCGGCGCCGGCCACGTCGACGCCCCAGTCCCAGCCGAACGAGCTGGCCTGCTTGCGCAGCATGTTGAAGGGGTGGTGGTTGACGTGGGGCAGGGCACCGTGGAGCTCGACCCGGGCCTCGGCCTCGGCGACCGGGGCCGCGAAGGTGACCGTGAGCGCGTTCCGCCCCTCGACCAGCGCCTCCCTCACGTCGACGCGGTAGCTGCGGTGCTGGTTCTCGGTCCGGGCGACGACGCGGCCGTTGAGCTCGACCACCGCGACGGTGTCGAGGCCCTCGGCGACGAGGTCGTGCCGCACGGACCCGTCGTCGTGCCAGGTGAAGGTGGTCGAGAAGCGCCACGAGGTGTCGCCGATCCACTGCTGGGCCGACTCGGCGTCGCCGTCGAACGGGTCGGTGATCAGGCCGGCGGCCAGCAGGTCGGTGTGCACCTGGCCCGGCACGGTCGCCGGGACTCGTCGGCCGGCCACGGCGTCGGGCACCGGACCGGTGACGGCCTCGACGGTCCAGTCGTCGTGCAGGGGGGAGAAGACCATGGTGTCCCTTTGCGTCCAGGGATCTCCGACCCCTTCGTCAAGCAGCCTAAGTAAGCGGCTCAGACCCTAGACTACGGGTTGGAGGTACCACATGGTCAACCCGCGCCTGCTCTCGAGCGCCCCGACGAGCCGCGGGCTCGCCTTCGACCTGATCCGCTCGCAGGGGCCCATCAGCCGGGTCGAGCTCGCGGAGCGCACCGGCCTGACGCAGGCCACCATGTCGAACGTCGTCCGGCAGCTGATGGTCGACGGGCTCGTCGTCGAGGCGGGCCGCCGCGAGTCGACCGGCGGCAAGCCGCGCACCCTGCTCAGCATCGACCCGCTCGCCCGCTTCGCGCTCGGCGTGCAGCTCGGCGCCGACGCGGTCACGGTCGTGCTCACCGACCTCGGCGGGGCCATGGTCGGCCGGCTGCGCACCCACGGCGTCTACGGCGAGGCTCCCGACGCGGCGGTGGCGCGCATCGCCGCCGTGGTCGCCGACTTCCTCGCCGGGCTCGGCGTCCCCGCCGAGCGGGTCGCGGGCCTCGGCCTCGTGACCCCGGGGCCGATCGACCTCCGCCACGGCAGCATCCACGGCGCTCCCCCGCTGGAGGCGTGGGCCGGGTTCCCCCTGGTGAGCGCCGTCACCGAGGCGACCGGCCTGCCCGTCGTCCTCGACAACGACGCCACCGCGGCCGCCATCGGAGAGTTCTGGGGCGGCTCCGTCGCCGACTCGGCGGCGCACTGCACCGTCTACTACGGGGCGGGCATCGGTGCGGGCATCGTGCTCGACGGCGTCGTCTTCCGCGGGGCCAGCTCGAACGCCGGCGAGCTCGGGCAGGTGATGAGCCGGGCACCCGGGCCGTTCCTGGCGAACACGACGGTCGAGAAGCTCGCGGGGCCGGTCGGCGTCGCGCTCCGGGCGCGCGCCGCGGTGGCCGCCGGGCGCGAGGCAGGCTTCGCCCTCACCGGCCTGACCGACCCCTACGCCGACTTCAGCGTCGTCGCCACGGCGGCCGTCCACGGCGACCCGCTCGCCCTCGAGCTGATCCGCGACTCGGCCGAGCACCTCGCCGCCGCGGTCGTCTCCATCGCCAACGTGCTCGACCTCGACTCGATCGTGCTCGCCGGGCCGAGCCTCGCCATCGCCGGCGCCCTCTACCTCGAGGCGGTCCGGCGGCGCGTCGACGAGGACTTCTTCGCCCGGGCCGCCCACGGCGTCAGCGTCGAGCTCTCGGCGTACGTCGCCGACGCGGCGGCCGTCGGCGGGGCGGCGCTCGTGCTGCAGCGCGAGATCACGACCCGCTCGGCC
>NZ_CAUPYL010000072.1:0-11482 GCF_963515265.1 uncultured Frigoribacterium sp. | reverse complement strand
GGCCGGTGGCGGCGGCCACGTCGGTCGACGCCTCCTTGAGCCGGGCCCCGTCGGCGACGAGGGCCTGGACCTGCGCGAGGCCCGCCGCCAGGTCGAACTCGCGCTCGGGGGCGCCCTCGACCACGACGCAGATCTCGCCGCGCACGCCCTCGGCCGCCCAGGCGGCGAGCTCGGAGGCGGAGCCGCGCCGCACCTCCTCGTGCAGCTTGGTCAGCTCGCGGCAGACGACGACGCGACGATCGGCGCCGAGCGTCGTGACCACGTCGCCGAGCGAGTCGCCGAGACGGTGCGGCGACTCGAAGAAGACCATCGTGCGGCGCTCGTCGGCGAGGGCCCCGAGCACCCGGAGGCGGTCGCCCTGCTTGCGCGGCAGGAACCCCTCGAAGCTGAACCGGTCGGTGGGCAGGCCGGAGACGGCGAGCGCGGTGAGCACGGCGGACGGACCGGGGATCGCCGTGACGGTGACGCCTGCGGCCGCGGCCGCCTCGACGAGGGGGAATCCCGGGTCGCTGATCGCGGGCATGCCCGCGTCGGTGAGGACGATCAGGTCGGCCGTCCGGGCCAGCTCGACGAGCTCCGCCGCCTTCTCGCGCTCGTTGTGCTCGTGCAGGGCGATCAGGCGGGGACGGTTCTCGACCCCGAGGGCGCGCATGAGGTGGATGGCGGTGCGGGTGTCCTCCGCCGCGACGACCTCGGCGTTCGTCAGGGCCTCGACCAGCCGCCGGGAGGCGTCGCCGAGGTTTCCGATGGGGGTGGCGGCGAGGACGATCACCTGCCCATTGTCCCCTGGCCGGGCCGCGGCCGCCGACGAGCCCGATGCGGGCCGAATACGATGGCCGGATGAGCAGCCAGGGCGATCGGGAGTTCGACGCCCTGCTCGACACCGGGACGGCCGCGGGGCGCGTCGCCCCGGCTGAGTCCGACGTGCGGGTCGACCTCGAGGCGGTGACCGGAGACGCGACGAGCGGCACGGCCACAGCTCCGGTCGCCCCCCGCCCGCCGCTCCGGATCGACGCGTGGTGGGGCCGCGTCCTCTCGACTCCCGCGCGACGACGCGCCTGGGCCTGGGGCGGACCGCTGTTCGTCACCCTGCTCGCCGCCGCACTGCGCCTGTGGGACCTCGGCCGGCCCGGCACCCTCGTCTTCGACGAGACCTACTACGTCAAGGACGCCTGGAGCCTCTGGAACCTCGGCTACGAGGGCTCGTGGCCGAGCGACTACGACGCCGCCTTCGCGGCCGGCGGGGCGGACGGCTTCCTGGCCGCCCCCTCCTTCGTGGCCCACCCTCCGCTCGGCAAGTGGCTGATCGGCCTCGGCATGTGGGCACTCGGGCCCGACGACCCGGCCGGCTGGCGGATCAGCACGGCGGTCGCGGGCATCGTCGCCGTGGCGCTCGTCGCGGTGATCGGCACGTACCTGTCGCGCTCGACGCTGGTCGGCACGCTCGCGGGCTCCTTCATGGCGATCGACGGGCACGCGATCGTGATGTCGCGGGTGGCGCTGCTCGACAACTTCGTGATGCTGTTCGGCCTGCTCGCCTTCGGGGCGGTGCTGCTCGACCGGAGGCAGAGCGCGAGGTCCCTCGACGCCTGGCTCGCGAGGAGGCGCGCGGCCGGCCGCGACACCGCCTGGGGCCCGTCTCTCTGGGGCCGTCCCTGGCTGGTGACCGCCGGGCTGATGTGCGGCCTCGCGACGGGCGTGAAGTGGAACGGCCTCTACTTCCTGGCCGTGTTCGCCGTCTACACGGTCGTCGTCGACGTGCTCGCGCGTCGACGGGCAGGCGTCGAGTTCTGGCTCTCGGGCTCGCTGTTCCGCCAGGCGCCCGTGAGCTTCCTGCTCACGGTGCCGATCGCCGCCGTGGCCTACGTCGCGAGCTGGACGGGCTGGTTCGTCACCGACGGCGGCTACTACCGCAACTGGGTCTCCGAGGGAGGCGAGCGCTGGTCGGGCGCGCTCGCCTGGGTCCCCGACACGGTGCAGAACTGGTGGCACTACGAGGCGGGCGTCTACGCCTTCAACGTCGGGTTGCACACCCCTCACTCGTATGCGGCGAACCCGTTCGGCTGGCTGCTCATGCTGCGGCCGACGAGCATGTACTACCAGGGGCTGGACCAGGGCCAGGGCGCCTGCGAGGTGGCCCGCTGCGGCATGGCGATCACCTCGATCGCGAACCCGTTCATCTGGTACGCGGCCGTCGCGGCCTGCGCGTACCTCGCGTACCGCCTCGTCCGCCGCCGCGAGTGGCAGGTCGGGGCTGTGCTGGTCGGCATCGCCGCGGGCTACCTGCCCTGGCTGGCGTTCTCGGGCCGCACCGTCTTCCAGTTCTACACGATCGCCTTCGAGCCCTACCTGCTGCTCGGGCTGGCCGGGGTGCTCGGCATCGTCCTCGGCCGCCGGACGGACCACCCCGACCGACGGCTGAGCGGGATCGTCGTGACGGGCATCGTGGTCGTCGTCTCGATCGCCGTCACCGTCTTCTTCTACCCGCTCTGGACGGCGCAGCTCGAGGACTGGGAGTTCATCCGGCTGCACTACTGGATCCCCAGCTGGAAGTAGCGTCGCCCCCGGTCGTTCCTCCCCGCCGTGGAGGCGCGGCTCGTCCTGTGAAGCTGCGTTACGCACCGAGGCGTCCCGTGACGCCCAGCGGCTAGCGTGGCCGCATGGCAGATCGTGACTACGGCTTCCGCACGCGTGCGATCCACGCGGGCAACGTCCCCGACTCGGCGACCGGGGCGCGCGCGCTCCCGATCTACCAGTCGAGCGCCTTCGTGTTCGACGACACGGAGGACGCGGCGGCGCGGTTCGCGCTGCAGAAGTACGGGAACATCTACAGCCGCCTGGCGAACCCGACGACCGCCTCCTTCGAGGAACGCGTGGCGAGCCTCGAGGGCGGCCTCGGCGCGGTCGCGACGTCGAGCGGGCTGAGCGCGCAGTTCATCACCTTCGCCTCGCTGGCCGGCGCGGGCGACCACATCGTCGCCAGCGCCGCCCTCTACGGCGGGTCGGTCACGCAGCTCGACGTGACCCTGCGGCGCTTCGGCGTCGAGACGACCTTCGTGCAGTCGAGCGAGCCGGCCGACTACGCCGCGGCGATCACCCCCGCGACGAAGCTGCTCTTCGTCGAGACGGTCGCGAACCCCTCCGGCGAGATCGCCGATCTCGAGGGCCTGGCCGAGGTCGCGCACGCCGCGGGCATCCCCCTGATCGTCGACTCGACCATCGCGACCCCGTACCTGAACCGACCGATCGAGTGGGGCGCCGACGTCGTGATCCACTCGGCGACGAAGTTCCTCGGCGGGCACGGCACCACCCTCGGCGGCGTGGTCGTCGAGTCGGGCCGCTTCGGCTGGGACAGCGCGAGGTTCCCGCTCTTCGACCAGCCCGTGCCGAGCTACGGCGGGCTCAACTGGTCGGGCAACTTCGGCGAGTACGCGTTCCTCACCCGCCTGCGGGCCGAGCAGCTGCGCGACATCGGGCCCGCGCTGGCGCCGCACTCGGCGTTCCTGCTGGCGCAGGGCGTCGAGACCCTGCCGTTCCGGATGCGCGCGCACGTCGAGAACGCGCGCGAGGTCGCCGAGTGGCTCGACGCCGATCCGCGCATCGAGCGCGTGCGCTGGGCCGGCCTGCCCGGGCACCCGCACCACGAGCGCGCGCAGAAGTACCTGCCCGAGGGACCGGGCTCGGTCTTCACCTTCGAGCTGGCCGGCGGACGCGCCGCAGGCAAGACGTTCATCGAGTCGGTCGAGCTGGCGAGCCACCTGGCCAACATCGGCGACGCGAAGACCCTCGTCATCCACCCCGGGTCGACGACGCACGCGCAGCTCAGCGAGCAGCAGCTCGTGGACGCCGGAGTGCTGCCGGGATCGGTCCGCATCAGCGTCGGCATCGAGGACGCCGCCGACATCATCGACGACCTCGACCAGGCGCTGCGCGCCGCGACGAAGGAGGCGTGACGTGAGCACCAGCGACACGGTCACCACTCAGCTGGCCAACGGGCGCACCTGCGAGCTGCCGTCGAGCTCGCCGCTCGCCGCGCTGCTGAAGTCCCAGCGCACCTGGGTCGGGCCGGACGCCCGAGCACGGCAGGCCATCCTCCGCTCCGCGAAGAGCGTCGCGATCGTGGGCGCCTCGCCGAACTCGACCCGCTCCTCCTACTTCGTCGGCACCTACCTGCAGCAGTCGAGCGACCTGCGCGTCTACTTCGTGAACCCCCGGGCCGACGTGATCCTCGGCGAGAAGGCGTACCCCGACCTGGCCTCGCTGCCCGAGGTGCCCGACATCGTCGACGTGTTCCGCAAGGCGAGCGACATCCCGTCGGTCGTCGACGACGTGCTCGCGAGCGGGGCCCGCACCATCTGGGTGCAGCTCGGCATCTGGAACGAGGAGGCGGCGCGGTACGCCGAGGAGAAGGGCCTGACCGTCGTCATGGACCGCTGCATCAAGGTCGAGCACGCCCGGTTCAACGGCGGGCTGAACTTGATGGGCTTCGACACCGGCGTCATCTCGTCGCGACGCTCGGGACGCTGAGAGCGGTCGCGACCGGCCCGGACGGCGGCCCGGCCGGCCGTCGTGGCGGACGTCGTGACGGCTGCCCGTGACGCTCTGTGAACGGGGCGCAGGCTCGATGACGGGGGCGGGCGCTACGGTGGCCCGCATGTCCCCCGTCATCTCCTCCCCCCTCGTCTCCAGCCAGTGGGTGGCCGACCACCTCGGCGCCGACGACATGGTCGTGGTCGACGTCTCGGTGCTCCCCGTGCGCGGTCGCGACGGCGAGGCGACCGGCCGCTTCACCACCGGCCGCGGCGAGTACCTCGAGCAGGGGCACGTCCCCGGGGCCGTGTTCGGCGACCTCATCCACGACCTCAGCGACGACCGGGCGGCGCTCCCGTTCACCCGGCCCGACGTCGAGCGCTTCGCCGAGGCAGCCGGCGCCCTGGGCATCGCCGCCGGCACGACGGTCGTCGCCTACGACTCGTCGGGCGGCCCGTGGGCCGCCCGGCTCTGGTGGCTGCTGCGCGCGGCCGGCCACGACGACGCGGCCGTCCTCGACGGGGGCTTCTCCGCCTGGGCTGCCGAGGGGCGTCCCGTCGACGTCGGAGCCGTCGAGCCCGAGCCGTCCGTGTTCGTCGCGCACGAGCGCCCGGGGCTGTGGGTCGACAAGCCCTTCGTCGAGGCCGTCGTGCGCGGCGACGAACAGGCGGCGCTCGTCTGCGGCTCGCCTCGTGCCGAGTTCGACGGCGTCGCCGGGTCACGACCTCGTCGTGGCCACATCCCCGGCAGCATCAACGTGCCGTCCACCGAGCTCGTCGACGACGGCTTGCACTTCGCCGAGCCCGCGCAGCTCGAGGCGGCGTTCGCGCCGGTCCTGGCGGCCGAGAAGGTCGTCGTCTACTGCGGCCAGGGCATCGCGGCCAGCGCGGACGCCCTCGCCCTGGTCCTCGTCGGGCACGACGACGTCGCCCTGTACGACGGCTCGCTCGACGAGTGGACGGGCGACGACGGCGCACCGCTCGAGTCGCTCGCGGCCTGACGCGTTCGCTACCTGAGCCGGAGCCGGCCGCTGTCGGTCGAGGGCGGGTCTTCTCGCCCTCGAGCCGGACGACCCGCCCTCGACTGCAGCTGCGGGCGGGTCGCTGGCTCACCGCAGCCCCTGCGTGGAGTGCCGCGTCTAGTCGTGGCGGGCCTGCGAACGGGCCTGCTCGGCGAGGTCGCGGTCGAGCTCCTCGACGCCGGTGACGGGCAGCCGGCAGACGAAGTCGTGGCAGAGGTACGCGGTCGCGTGGCCCTGTACGGCCGTGCGACCCGCGAAGAGCTCGAACCCGGCGTCCGCCAGCGCCACGGCGATGTCCTCGTCGACGACGCCCACCAGGACACCGGGGCCCAGGGTGCGACGAGCGCGCCCTCCCAGGTCGATCGCGACCGACGGCGCTTCCCCTGCTGCAGCCGAGAGCTCGCCCTCGACCTGGGCCGCGACGACCGGAGTGAGGACGGACGGCTCGACGACGAGCAGCTGCGTGGACGGCGCGGCGAGCTCCGCGAGCAACGAGAACGTCGTCCCGTACGCGACGGGCGAGTCGAGCGCCGCGTCGGCGGCAGGGCCGACGGCCAGCTCCGCAGCCCGGCGCCACCGCGCGTCGCCCGTGAGCCGGTGCAGCGTGAGCGCGGCGACGGCCGTCGCGGCGACCCCGGACGGGTAGGCGCCCTCGGACGGGTCCGCCGCGAGCGCCGTCCCCTGTGACCTCAGCACGGGGTCCGGCCCCGCCGGCGCCGTGAAGGGCACGCCCCCTTCCTCGTCCACCAGGCACGCCGACAGCAGCGACCTCGCGGCGACCGCGTACCGGGGCAGCCCCGTGGCGAGCGTCAGCTGCAGCAGCCCCTCGGCGAACATGCCGTGGTCCTCGAGCGTGGCCACCGCCTCCGACACCCCCGTCGACGAGGAGGCGCGCAGCAGCCGCCCGTCGGGGGTCACGTGCTCGTCGAGCAGCACGTCCGCGGCGCCGCGTGCGGCCGCCACCCAGTCCGGGCGGTCGTGTCGAGCCCCGGCCTCGGCGAGCGCCGCGATCGCCAGGCCGTTCCAGCCCGTCAGCACCTTGTCGTCGACGGGCGGAGCCTCGTGCCGAGCGCGCTCGGCGGCGTCCAGTGCGTAGAACTCGCCCTCCACGCGGCGACCGTCGATCGTGCTCTCCGAGTCCTGAGCCGAGCCGAAGGCGCCGCGCGGCGTGCGGAGACGACCGAGCAGGAACCCCGCGATGCCCGCCGCGACCTCGAGCGGTCCGAGGGCGGGCGCAGGTCCGCGAGCTGCACCTCCTGCGGTCTCGTCCGTGCCGTCACCGTCGGTGTCGGTGCCGGTGCCGGTGTCGGTGTCGGTGTCGGTGCCGGTGTCGGTGCCGACGGGCTCCGCCGGCTCGAGCAGGGCCAGCCGCGAGTACGCGGTCAGCAGCAGCGCGTTGTCGTAGAGCATCCGCTCGAAGTGCGGGTCGCCCCAGTCGCGCCGGGTCGAGTAGCGGAAGAAGCCGCCCTCGACCGGGTCACGCAGAGGCGACGCGGCCATGCGCCGCAGGGTCCGGGAGGCGAGGGCGAGTGCTGCGCGGTCTCCCCCGGCCCCGAGCCCGAGGAGTGCCAGCTGGGCCGGCGCGACGGGGAACTTCGGGGCGCCGCCGAACCCGCCGTGCTCGACGTCCTCGGCGGCGAGCACGCGAGCGGCCGCGTGCGACAGGGCCGCGGCCGAGGGCAGCTCGACCGAGCCGGCCGCAGGAGGAGCGGGCTGCGCCGCCAGTGCGGCCGCCACTCCGCGGGCGGTCGTGTCCACGTCGCCGCGGCGGGTCGTCCACGCCTCGGTGACGGCGTCGAGCACCTGCCGGAACGCCGGGTGGTCCTGCACGGGCTGCGGCGGGAAGTAGGTGCCTGCGAAGAACGCCTGCCCGGCGGGCGTCGTGAAGACGGTGAGGGGCCAGCCGAGCTGGGGGGTGAAGGCCGAGGCGGCGGCCAGGTAGCTGGAGTCGACGTCGGGGTGCTCCTCGCGGTCGACCTTGATCGCGACGAACCGCTCGTTCAGGTGCGCCGCGAGCTCGGGGTCGCTGAAGCTCTCACGGGCCATGACGTGGCACCAGTGACACGTCGAGTAGCCGATCGAGACGAGCACCGGGACGTCGCGCCGGACGGCCTCGGCGAAGGCCTCCGGGCCCCACGGCCACCAGTCGACGGGATTGTCGGCGTGCGAGCGCAGGTAGGGGCTGACGGCGTCGGAGAGTCGGTTCGTCACGCCTCCACGCTAGGCGCGTGCGCCGACGCGCGGCACGTCGCGCAGCGCCGGGCGGAGGGCACCTCCGACCGAGATGAACCGCGTTCCGAACCATGAACTGCGATATGACGCGGTTCATGGTTCGGAACGCGGTTCGCCGCGCACGGGCGTGCAGCGGCGGCCGCAGCCGCTGCGACTAGCCGCGAGACGGCACGTCGCGCAGCGCCGGGCCGTCGTAGTGCGACAGCGGCCGGATCAGCGAGTTGGCCTCGCGCTGCTCGATCACGTGGGCGCTCCAGCCGAGCACCCGCGACGCGACGAACAGCGGCGTGAACACCGCCGTGTCGAAGCCCATCAGGTGGTACGCGAAGCCCGACGGCCAGTCGACGTTCGGCTTCAGCCCCTTGCGCTCGAGCACGCCGGCGGCCAGCGCGTCGTAGACGGCGGCGAGCTGGTCGACCCGGGAGTCGCCGGAGGCGCGGGCCCGGTCGACGAGGCCGGCCAGCGCCTCCTCCATGGTCGGCACTCGGCTGTCGCCGTTCTTGTACACGCGGTGCCCGAAGCCCATGATCTTCTCGCGGCGCGAGAAGGCGCCGTCGAGCCAGGCCGCGGCGCCCTCGGCACCGCCCTCGTCGGCGACCCGGACGAGCAGCTCGAGGGCGGCCTCGTTCGCCCCGCCGTGCAGCGGGCCCTTGAGGGCGCCGACCGCAGCCACGATCGACGAGTGCAGGTCGCTGAGCGTCGACGCGACGACCCGCGCCGTGAAGGTCGACGCGTTGAACGAGTGCTCGGCGTACAGCACCATCGACGTGTCGAACGCCCGCACGTCGAGATCGTCGGCCTCGCGCCCGAACACCTGCCGGAGGAAGTCGGCGCTGTAGCCCAGGTCGTCGCGAGGCCGCACCGGAGGCAGGTCGCGCCTCCTGCGCTGGTCGTAGGCGATGACCGCGGGCAGGGCGCCGAAGAGCCGCGTCGCGAGGCGGCGGGTGTCGGTGGGGTCGTGCTCGCCCGGGGCGCGACTCGGCTCGGGCTCCGCGGCGCCGAGGGCGCTGATGGCCGTGCGGACGACGTCCATCGGGTGCGCCGACGTGGGGATCAGGTCGATGACGTGCTGCAGCCCCGGCGCGAGGGGACGCGCGGCCCGCAGCTCGGCGTCGAACGCGGACCGCTGCTCCGGCGTCGGGAGCTCGCCGTGCAGCAGGAGGAACGCGACGTCCTCGATGTCGCAGGAGGCGGCGAGCTGCTGCACCGGGTACCCGCGGTAGAGCAGGGAGTTGCTGGCCGCGTCGACCGACGAGACCGCGGTGCGGTCGACGACGACGCCGGCGAGCCCCTTGTGCAGCTCGGGCGCGGGAGGTGCGGTGAGGGTGTCGCTCATGGTCACTCCTTCGTGAGGTGAGGCGAGGTGGTGCGACGGTGCTGCGGTGCGGTGCGGTGCGGGTGCTGCGGCTCAGCGCTCGACCGTGAAGTCGAACACGCCGCCGTCGAAGGCAGAGTAGCCCTCGTAGTCGACGAGGTCGTAGAGGTCGGCGCGGTGCTGCATCCGGTCGAGGAGGCGCGCCTGGGTGCCGGTCGCGGCGAGCTCGTCGAGCCCGCGCCCGGCCTCGCCCATGGCGAGGCGCAGCAGCGTGACCGGCCAGATGACCATCCGCACCCCCGCGCTCCGCAGCTGCTCGGCCGTGTGCAGCTCGCCCTTGCCGAACTCGGTCATGTTGGCGAGGACCGGCACGTCGACCGCCTCGGCGACGGCCTCGAACTCGGCCAGGCCGGTCAGCGCCTCCGGGAAAATCGCGTCGGCCCCCGCGTCCACGAGCGCCTTCGCTCGGTCGACGGCGACGTCGAAGCCCTCGACCGCGCGCACGTCGGTGCGGGCCATCACGAGGAAGTCGGGGTCGCGGCGCCCCTCCACGGCGGCGCGGACGCGCTTGACGGCCGTGTCGAGGCCGACGACCTGCTTGCCGTCGAGGTGCCCGCAGCGCTTGGGGTTCACCTGGTCCTCGACGTGCAGGCCGGCGAGCCCGGCGTCCTCCATCGTCTGCACTGTTCGGGCGACGTTCATCGGCTCGCCGAAGCCCGTGTCGGCGTCGACGAGCGTCGGCAGGTCGGTCATCCGGGCGATCTGGCCGGCCCGGGTCGCGACCTCGGTCAGCGTCGTGAGGCCGATGTCGGGCAGCCCCAGGTCGGCCGCGACGACCGCGCCCGAGACGTAGACGCCCTCGAAGCCCTTCCGCTCGATCAGCCGTGCGCTGAGCGGGTTGAACGCCCCCGGCAGGCGCACGAGCCGGTCACCGGCGAGCGCCTCGCGGAGCCGGCGCCGCTTCTCGGCCGGGGTCGTCGTCGAGTACAGCATCAGAAGAGCCCGTCGGGCGAGGCCGCGTCGGACCGGTCGAGCGAGCCCGCCGGGGGCGTGAGCGTCAGCCCGGCGAGCTCGTGCGGCTCGAGCGTGCGGAGGCGCGTCGCCAGCCCCAGGAACCGCTCCACCTCCTCCTGCGCCAGCACCCCCTCTGCCAGCGTGCGGAACTTCCGCACGTAGTCCTCGCGCGCGAAGGGACGTGCACCGAGCGGGTGCGCATCGGCGACCGCGATCTCGTCGACGAGCCGCGAGCCGTCGGTGAACTCCACCTCGATCCGCCCGCCGAACGCCTTCTCGGCCGGGTCGGCGGAGTGGTAGCGCCGGGTCCACTCGGCGTCCTCGGCGGTCGTGATCCGCCTCCAGAGCTCGACCGTGTCGGGGCGCTGCGCACGCTCGGGCGCGTAGCTGCGCTCGTGGTGCCACTCGCCGTCCTGCAGGGCGACGGCGACGATGTAGGGGATCGAGTGGTCGAGCGTCTCGCGGCTGGCGGTCGGGTCGTACTTCTGCGGGTCGCCGGCGCCCGAGCCGATCACGACGTGCGTGTGGTGGCTGGTGTGCAGGACGATGCTCCGCACCGCGGCCGGGTCGCGCAGCTCGGGCCGCTCGCGTCCGAGACGGCGGGCGAGGTCGATCCAGGCCTGGGCCTGGTACTCGGCCGAGTGCTCTTTCGTGTAGCTGTCGAGGATCGCCCGCTTCGCCTCGCCGGGGCCGGGCAGCGGCACGGAGTAGCGCGCGTCGGGGCCGTCGAGCAGGCGGGCGACCACGCCGTCCTCCCCTTCGTAGATCGGGCTCGGGCTGGTCTGGCCGCGCAGCGCCCGGTCGATCGCCTCGATCGCCTGCTTGCCGGCGAAGGCGGGCGCGTAGGCCTTCCAGGTCGAGATGAGGCCCTTGCGCGACTGCCGCGTGGCCGTGGTCGTGTGCAGCGCCTGGGCGATCGCCTGCGCGGTGCGCTCGACGTCGAGGCCGAGCAGTGCCGCGATGCCGCCCGCCGCGCTCGGGCCGAGGTGCGCCACGTGGTCGATCTTGTGGGCGTGCAGGCTGATCGCGCGGGCGAGGTCGATCTGCAGCTCGTAGCCGGCCGCGATGCCCCGGACGAGCTGCTCGCCGTCTGCGCCGACGTGCTGCGCGACGGCGAGCACGGGCGGGATGTTGTCGCCGGGGTGCGAGTACTCGGCGGCGAGGAACGTGTCGTGGTAGTCGAGCTCGCGGACGGCGACGCCGTTCGCCCACGCGGCCCACTCGGGCTGGACGCGCAGCTCGGGGTCGAGGCCGAAGACGGTCGAGCCCGCGCGCGGGCTGCGGGCGTCCGAGCTGGCGATGCCGGCCGGGCCCGCGGCACGCAGGGTGCTCTCGGGGCGGTCGGTCGTGTCCGCGGGGCTGTCACCGTG
>NZ_CAUPYL010000071.1:0-11499 GCF_963515265.1 uncultured Frigoribacterium sp. | reverse complement strand
GTGCTGCACCACCCGCCGCTCCCGGCGCCCACCACGCTGCACCGGTCGCTGGCGCTGCAGGCCCCGGAGGCGCTGGCCGCGGCCCTCGAGGGAACGGACGTCCGCGTCGTCCTCGCCGGCCACTACCACCGGCACGTCGTCGGCTCCCTGGCGGGGGTGCCCGTGCTCGTGGCCCCGGCCGTCGCGAACGAGACCGACGTCTGCGCGCCGCACGGCACGGAGCGGGCCGTGCGCGGGTCGGGGTTCCTCGTCGTCGACCTGCTCCCCGACGGCTCGGTGCGCTCGACGCCCGTGCGGGTGCACGACGAGCACGACGGCGACGAGGTGTTCGTCCTCGACGAGGAGGCGGTGCGCGCGATCGCCGCGGCCGCCGGCGCCCCGGCCCCCGCCTGACCCCTCGCGTTCCCTCTCCTGACCGCCGGGACGGCTCGAGTGGTCACGAACGGTCCGCCCCGGGCGCGGGTGCGACCGTACGTGACCACTCGACGCCGCTCGCCCGGCGCCGGCCCAGGCGCGCCGCGTAGGGTCGAGGAGACGCCGGGTCCGCGTGGGCGGGCCGGGGCGTCGACACCTGTCCGAGAGCTATGCGAGGGAGACCGCAGCATGCGCGTGGTCGTCGTCGGAGCCACCGGCAACCTGGGCACGGCCCTGTTGACGCGGCTCCAGTCCGAAGCCGACGTCACCGAGCTGGTCGGCGTCGCCCGCCGTGCGCCCCGCACGGCCTCGCCGCCGTACGGCGACGTCCAGTGGTTCACCCTCGACGTCGGCGACGCCGCCTCGCCCGACCGGCTCGCCCGCGCCTTCGTCGGCGCCGACGCCGTCGTGCACCTCGGCTGGGCGCTGCAGCCGAGCCACGACCGCGACGCGATGTGGCGCACCAACGTCGTCGGGACCCGCCACGTGCTCGACGCCGTCGCCCTGGCCGGGGTGCCGCACGTGCTCGTCGCGTCGTCCGTCGGCGCCTACAGCCGCGGCCCGAAGTCGCGTCGCGTGTCGGAGTCCTACAAGACCAAGGGCGTCCGCCGGTCGAGCTACTCGAAGCACAAGGCGGTCAACGAACGACTGATGGACGCGTGGGCCGCGACGCACCCCGACGTCGTCCTGACGCGGATGCGTCCCGGCCTCGTGTTCCAGCCTGCCGCCGCGAGCGAGATCGTCGGCCTGTTCCTCGGCCGCTGGGTCCCGACCCGGTGGATGCAGCACCACCGCCTCCCGTTCCTCCCCCTCGCGCCGCGCTTCGTGTCGCAGGTCGTGCACGCCGAGGACGTCGCCGACGCCTTCTGGCGCGCGATCGACCGCCGGGTGGGCGGGGCCTTCAACCTCGCGGCCGAGCCGATCGTCGACCCGCAGATGGTGGCCGAGGCGTTCGGCACGCGGCTGCTGCCCGTGCCCTACCGCGTGATGCGCGCCGCGGCGCTCGTGACGTGGCTGCTGCGCCTGCAGCCGACGGAGCCCGGTTGGCTCGACATCGCCGCCAAGGTGCCCGTCATGTCGACCGACGCCGCGCGCGAGCAGCTCGGCTGGGTGCCGAGGCACTCCTCGGGTGAGACGCTGCGTGCCTTCGCCCGCGCGATCGGCCGACGCGACTCGCACGCCGGCTCGCACCCGCTCAGCGGCTGAGGGCCGCGCAGGCGCTGCCGCCCGGGCTCAGAGCCTGAGCGTGAGCAGCCCGTCGTCGCCGAGCTCGACCACGGCGCCGCGGTAGTCGGTGATGCGCGTCAGCCCCTCGGCGGCCGGCCCGTCGTGGTCGCCCACGACCACGACCTGGGCCCCGGAGGCGCGTGCGGCCTGCAGCCCCGCCTCCGCGTCCTCGAAGACGACGACGTCGCCCGGCTCGACGCCCAGCAGCTCCGCCGCGCGCAGGTACCCGTCGGGAGCGGGCTTGCCGACCGGCACGTCCTCGGAGGCGAGCACTACCGCGGGCAGCCCGACGCCCGCGACGGCGGTGCGGCTCCGCGCGATGTCCACCGGGGCGCTCGTCACCAGCGCGACGAGCTGCGCGGGCAGGGCGGCGACGAACGCGGCCGCGCCGGGGATCTCCACCACGCCGTCGGGGGCCTCGCCCTCGACCGACAGCAGCGCGTCGACGTGCCGCAGCACCGCCTCCTCGTCCAGCTCGGGCAGGAACCGCCTGACCGTGTCCGCGGTCTGCCGGCCGTGCGCGAAGGCCAGCACCTCGCCGGGGTGCAGGCCGAGCGGCCCGCACCAGTCGGTCCAGATGCGCTCGACGAGGGCGGTCGAGTCGACGAGCGTCCCGTCCATGTCGAAGACGACCGCCCGGGCGGTCAGGGTCGTGCGAGGCTGCTCGGGGCTCATGGCGTCAGTCTGTCGCACGACGGCGGGCAGGCAGGGGACCTCGCCGGGGTACGGGCCCGGCCGAGCTGCTCCGTGCAGCCTGTGCATGCCGTGCGCGTCCGCTGGCCCCCTTCCGGGGAACTCGACGGAACGCGTAGCCTTGTCGGGTCGGGACCTCACCGGTCCCACAGGATGTCGCTCCCCGCGAGCGTTCCCTGCCCGTGAAGCTCACGCTCGCGGGGCGGCATCCGGGCCGCGCTCCTCGCTCGAGGGGCGCGGCCCCTCCTCGGAGGATCACCCTCGTGACGATCTGCCCTTTGTGACGCTCTGCCCCTCGTGACCCTCCGCAGCGATCGTCCCTGCGTGAAGCTCCGACTGTGCGGAGAGCCACGTGCCTGCTCGAGGCGGGCTCCGCCAGCCTACGACCGCGGACAGCGTCCCGACAGGGGTTGACTCCGTCGAAAGAGCCTGGTCAACATCCATTTTCGCTAGACGCTCTCACTAGTCCGCCTAGCGACTCCACCGGGGCCGCCACCGCACAGCGCTGCTAGCGTCGCCCCCATGACCGACGCCCCTCCTCCCGTGCTCGTGCTGATCGACCGAGCGGCCGCGGGCGGGCCGCCTCGGGCGCCCGGCGAGACGGGCTGGCGGGTCGTCGACCCGGCCGAGCACACGATCCACGTCACCGACCTGGGCGTCACCCGCGGCGACGGGATCTTCGAGGGGCTCGGCGTCTCGCACGGCTCGATCCAGGCGCTCGAGCCGCATCTCGCCCGGCTCGCCCGCTCGGCGGCCCTGCTCGACCTGCCCGAGCTCGACCTCGACGTGATCCGGGCCGCCTGCCTCGAGTCGGCCAGGCTGCACGAGCCGGCACCGCTCCTCCTGCAGAAGCTCGTCGTGACGCGAGGGATCGAGGGAGGCGACGGGTCGCCGACGGCGTGGGTGCGCACCGAGCTGATGCCCGACCACGACGCCGAGCGCGTGGACGGCATCCGCGTCGTGTCGCTCGACCGCGGCTACCGGCACGACGTCGCACGGACCTCGCCGTGGCTGCTGCAGGGCGCCAAGACGCTGTCGTACGCCGTCAACAAGAGCGTGCTGCGCGAGGCCGCCCGCCGAGGAGCCGACGACGTGCTCTTCGTGAGCAGCGACGGCTACGCGCTCGAGGGGCCGTCGGCGTCGCTGATCGCGCGCCTCGACGGCGTGTACGTCACGCCGCGCACCGACCAGGGCATCCTCGAGGGCACGACCCAGGCCGCCGCCTTCGAGGTGCTCCGCTCGCTCGGGCACGAGGTCGCCGAGGTGCTGCTGCCGATGGACGAGGTGCGCCGGGCCGACGCGCTCTGGCTCGTCTCGAGCGGTCGGCTGGTCGCGCCCCTCTCGTCGCTGGACGGCGAACCGGTGACGATCGACGCCGAGGTCACCCGGCAGCTCTCGGACGCCCTCGTCGCGCGGCGGGCCTGAGGCGACACGAGGCCTGCTCAGGGCTGGTGCCGAGGGTATCCGCGACGCGAACAGTAGTTAGGTGAGCTAGACACTTCCGGGGTCGACTGCGATGGTGGGGACGTGCCGATTCACGGCGGCACAGCCATCATCCGCAGTTCGATCAGGCGTTCGCAGGGCGCCGGGAATGAGCCGAACATGTCCACAGGAACCTCGCCGTCCCCCCTCCGCTCCGTGTCGGCCCGCGAGCTCGCGGCCCTCGACCCGGAGCAGCTCGTCAAGCACGTCCGCTCCCGGGTCGACGTCACCAGCGACAGCTCCTACCGACGCGAGTCGAGCGTCGCGCCGGTCCACGTCTCCGTGTACCCGAAGCGCCGCCGCACCGCACGGACGCCCCGCGTGCCCGTCGTCGCGGCCGGCCCGTCCTACGCGGACTTCTTCGTCGAGCCCGCACGTCAGCTCGCGACGGCCTGACGGCGCCGACGCTCCACACGCCGGAGGGCGGGCACCCTGGGTGCCCGCCCTCCGGCGTTCTCGTCCGCGGTCCCGTTCCCGGTACCGGCGCGACCTGACCCGAGGAGGCGACGCGCGCCTCCTCGGGTCAGCTCCCGCCCGGTGCCCCTAGGAGGCGCGGCTGCGGAGCAGCGTGAAGCTCGCGTCGCGCACGAGCAGCGTCGTCACCGGACCCTCGACCCGCTGGTCGGGATCGCTCGAGCTGGCGAGCTCCCACTCGCCGTGCGGCGCCTCAGGCACCTGGAACTCGACGACGCTCGTCGAGCCGTTGGTGAGGTAGGCGAAGGCGTCGGCGTCCTTGTGCGTGAGCACGAACGTGATCGCCTTGTTCTCGCCCTGCTGCCAGTCGCCCGTCGAGAACGAGTGGTCGTCGGCACGGCGCACCTGGACGTGGTCGTCGCTCTCGACCTCGGGCGCGTAGCGGAACCAGTCGGGGCGCAGCGCCGGGTTCTCGCGGCGCAGCGTGATCAGCTCGGTCGTGAAGGCGAGCAGGTCGCGGTCGGCGCGCTCCCAGTCGAACCACGAGATCTCGCTGTCCTGGCAGTAGGCGTTGTTGTTGCCGCCCTGGCTGCGCGCGATCTCGTCGCCGCCGAGGATCATCGGCACGCCCGCGCTGATCAGCAGCGTCCCGAGGAAGTTGCGGCGCTGGCGGTCGCGGTACTCGTTGACGGCGCCGTCGTCGGTGGGGCCCTCGACGCCTCCGTTGAACGACTTGTTGTCGCTCTCGCCGTCGTTGTTGTCCTCGCCGTTGGCGTCGTTGTGCTTCTCGGCGTACATCGTCAGGTCGGCCAGCGTGAAGCCGTCGTGCGCGGTGACGAAGTTGACGCTCGAGAGGGGCGAGCGGCGCGAGTCCTCGTAGACGTCGGGGCTGCCGAGCACGCGGTCGGAGAAGGTCGACAGGACGCCGGGCTCGCCGTTCCAGAACTCGCGGACGTCGTCGCGGAACTTGCCGTTCCACTCCGACCAGTCGGCCGGGAAGCCGCCGACCTGGTAGCCGGCGGTGTCCCACGGCTCGGCGATCATCTTGACGCTCTGCAGCACCGGGTCCTGGTGGATCAGCGTGAGGAACGCGCTGTGCTCGCTGGCCTCGCCGCCCTGACGCGTCAGCGTCGTCGCCAGGTCGAAGCGGAAGCCGTCGACGTGCATCTCGGTGACCCAGTAGCGCAGGCTGTCCATGATCAGGCCGAGCGCCGCCGGGTGGCTGACGTTCAGGCTGTTGCCGGTGCCGGTGGTGTCGAAGTACGCCGACTCCTCGCCCTCGACCAGGCGGTAGTACGACGCGTTGTCGATGCCCTTGAACGAGATCGTCGGGCCCATGTGGTTGCCCTCGGCCGTGTGGTTGTAGACGACGTCCATCCACACCTCGAGGCCGGCCTCGTGGAAGGCCTTGACCATGGCCTTGAACTCGGCGACCTGGCCGCCTCGCGTGCCTGCCGCCTCCGAGGCGTACTCGTCGTGCGGCGCGAAGAAGCCGATGGAGTTGTAGCCCCAGTAGTTGCGGAGGCCCTTCTCCTCGAGGTGGCTGTCCTGCACGAACTGGTGCGTGGGCAGCAGCTCGACGGCGGTGACGCCGAGGTCGGTGAAGTACTTGATCGCGGCCGGGTGCGCGAGGCCCGCGTAGGTGCCGCGGATCTCCTCGGGCACGTCGGGGTGCGCCTTCGTGAAGCCCTTCACGTGCACCTCGTACACGACCGTGTCCTCGAGGGCGGTCAGCGGGCGCTCGTCGGAGCCCCAGTCGAAGTCGCGGTCGGCGATCACGTTGCGCGGCATGGCCGACGCGGAGTCGGTCGTGTCCATCGTCTCGGGCTCGTCCATGTCGTGGCCGAACACGGCCTGGCCCCAGTCGAAGCGGCCGTCGAGGGCCGTGGCGTAGGGGTCGAGGAGCAGCTTGTGCTCGTTGTGGCGGAGGCCGGCGGCCGGGTCCCAGGGGCCTGCGACACGCAGGCCGTAGCGGGAGCCGACGCGCGCCTCCTCGACGACGGTGTGGAACACGTGGCCGGTGCGCTCGGTGAGCTCGTGGCGGGTCTCGGTGCCCGAGGTACCGTCGTCCGCATCGTCGAACAGGCAGAACCAGATCTTGTCGGCGGTCTCGGAGTACACGGCGACGTGGGCGCCGCCGCCCTCGAGGGGCGTGACGCCGAGGGGGTAGGGCAGGGAGCGAGAAGCGGTCATGCACCAGACATACAGGCTGCGCGGCTGCGGGGGCCAAGCTGAGCGCCGCTCCGGCTGTACCCCGCCGCTGCGCCACGCCCGCGCCTCCACCCGCCGCGCCCGCCCTTCTTGACCCCGTTCGGACACAGTGCCGCGCTACAGCGCGTCATCTTGTCCGGAAGACATCCCGAAGGGGATTCCTCCCCAGCAGCCTTCACAGGTCGCCTCTCCCCGGCAACAGCCGTCTGCGACACGGGCGTCCTCCTCGAGAACGACACTCGGCACATGACCTCACCTGACCCGTTCCGCGTTCCGCTGAGCTTCGCGGCGACCTACGGTGATGCGAAGGAGGCGCGGGCGCTGAGACGAGGCCACGAACGGGGCGACATCCATCGTGTGCGCCGAGGTGTGTACGTCGCCGCGGCCGCCTGGACGGCTCTCGACGACCGTGGCCGTCACGTCGTCACCGTCCGTGCCGCGCTGGCAGGACATCCAGCTCGGCTCGTGGCGTCCCACGACTCGGCCGTCGCCGTCCACGACCTGCCACGCGTCCACCGCGCGTTCGGCGAGGTCGTGCAGCTCGTCGATCCTCTCCGCGCCGAGGCCCGCCGCGCTCGTCTCGTCCACGTGCGTCCGGGCGAGCTCGCCGCCCGCGACGTGGTCGACGTCGCGGGCGTTCCGTCGACGTCCCTCTCGCGCACCGTCGTCGACGTGGCCAAGTCCGCGTCGTTCGGAGACGCCGTCCTCTGTGCCGACGCGGCCCTCCGGCGCATCGTCCTCCGCGGTCGGCACGATGCGGGGCCCCACGTCGATGAACGGCTGGCCAGGGTCCGAGCCGATCTGCTCGCCTCGGTCGGCCCCGGTGACCGTCGAGGGGGGAGCGCGGCGGCACGCGTGATCGAGTTCGCGTCTCCGTGGGCGGAGAACGGCGGCGAGTCCCTGGCCCGGATCGCGCTGCACGAACTCGGCGTCGAAGCCCCCTTCCTCCAGAAGGCCGTCACGGTGCGCGGCCGGTTCGCGGGGCGAGGCGACATGCACCTGCCCGACGACGGCGCCCTGCTCGAGTTCGACGGCATGGAGAAGCTCGTCGACGGGAAGATGCTCGCCGGACGTTCGACCGCTGAGGCCCTCCGACAGATGAAGGCACGCGACCGGGAGCTGCTGCGGTCGGGAGAGGTGCGCACGGTCGTGCACTTCGATCTCCTCGACGTCGTGCACCCTGCACGGCTGGCAGATCTGCTGCGCGCGGCAGACGCCGCCGTCGATCCCCGCCGCGTGCGCGCGGCCGTGCGCCTCGCGGCCGCCCGCTTCGCGCGTCCTGACTCGCCAGGCTGACGCGTTCCGGACGGGATGACGCGCTCTTGCGCGTCAATTTGTCCGGTAAGCGTCAGATGAGGGGGCAAGGGGTGCCCGGGCGCGGGCGGGCGGGGTGCGGGGCGCGGGCGGCCGGAGCGGGCGGCGGCTAGCTGACGTGCACGTCGGGGCGGCGTGAGCGGTGCGGCTCCGCCTGCCGCAGCACCTCGCGCGTCACGGGCGCCACCTCGCCGGCCCCGGTCACCAGGAACCGGCCCATGTTCGACAGCGGGCTGCCCTCGGTCCACTCGAAGTAGACGTCGGGCACGACCCCGGTCTCGTCACGCACCGCGAGCAGCACCGACGCGATCGTGTTGGGCACGGCGCCGCTGGTGACGCGCAGCACGCGGTAGCCGTGCACGACGCAGCCGGTGACCTCGAGGTCCTCCTCGAAGTCGGACGAGTCGCCGGGGTGCACCTCGAGGAAGATCACGGGCGAGCGCTGCGGGATGCCGCTGTACTTGCGCTCGGCGCTCAGCTTCTTCTTGTAGATCTCGGCGACCTCGCGGCCCGGCTCGTGCGCGATGATGCGGATCGAGCCGTACTCGTCGGCGTCCTCCCGGACGTAGCCGAGCGACGTGTCGTCGAACGAGATCGACGTCGCGCGCAGCTGGAACGACCGTCGCACCCGCGAGATCAGCGACACCGCCATGATGCCCACGATGAAGATCGCGGCGATCCGGACGCCGTCGGGGCGCTCGACCACGTTGACGACCGTCGTGTAGACGAAGACGACGGCGATGACGCCGAAGGCGACGGTCCGCTTGCGCTGTCGCGCCCGGCGCGCGGACAGGGTCACCGCCACGGAGGCGCTGGTGATGAGCACGAGCACCCCCGTCGCGTACGCCCCGCCCTGGGCGTCCACATCGGCGTCGAACACGATCGTGATGACGAAGGCGATCGCCGTGAAGACGAGCACCAGCGGCCGCACGGCCCGCGCCCACTGCGGCGCCATGCCGTAGCGCGGCAGGTACCGGGGCACGATGTTGAGCAGCCCCGCCATCGCCGAGGCGCCGGCGAACCAGAGGATGCAGATGGTGGCGACGTCGTAGAGGGTGCCGAAACCGTTGCCGAGGTAGGCGTGCGCGAGGTAGGCGAGGGCACGGCCGTTCGCCTCGCCTCCCGACTGGAACTCCTCCTGCGGGATCAACAAGGTGGTCACGAAGCTCGACAGGATGAGGAACGAGCTCATGATGATCGCGGCCGACGTGAGCAGGCGGCGTGCACCGCGGATCCGGCCGACCGGCTGCTGCGGGGTGTCGCTCGCGTCGCCGGTGATCTGCGGCATGACGGCGACGCCGGTCTCGAAGCCCGACAGGCCGAGCGCGAGCTTCGGGAACACGATCAGCGCGATGCCCACCATGACGAGCGGGTTGCCGTGCTGCACGGTCAGCGCCTGCCACCAGTTGCCGATGACGACAGGGTTCTCGGCGACGTGGGCGAGCGCCACGGCGATCACGACGAGGTTGAGCGTCAGGAAGACGCCGACCAGGACGACGGCGATGCCGATCGCCTCCTTGAATCCCCGGAGGAACACCGCGGCCAGCAGGGCGACCAGGAACAGCGTGATCGGCACCTCGGCGCCGTGGAACCACGACGGCGCGAAGGGGTTCTCGACGGCGTGCGCGGTGGCGTCTGCGGCCGAGAGGGTGATGGTGATCATGAAGTCGGTGGCGGCGAAGCCGAGCAGGACGAGCACGAAGACCTTGCCGCCCCACCAGGGCAGCAGGCGCTCAAGCATCGCGATCGAGCCCTCGCCGCGCGGGCTCTCACGGGCCACGCGTCGGTAGACGGGCAGCGCGCCGAAGAGGGTCAGCAGCACGAGCACGATGGTCGCCAGCGGCGAGAGCAGGCCGGCTGCGACGGCGGCGATGGCCGGCTGGTAGCCGAGGGTCGAGAAGTAGTCGACCCCGGTGAGGCACATGACGCGCCACCACGAGTGCGTCTTCTCGACGGTGGTGGCGTGCGGCCCCTGGTGGGCGCCGCTGTTCTCGGAGAGGCCGCCCAGCAGCCAGCCGCGGAGGCGCGACCCCGACGTGCGGGAGAGCGCCGGTTCCCGCGCATCGGCGTCGCGCTGCTCGGACGTCGTGGACACGGTGACCTCTCGTCGCTCGTCGCACCCGGGACGGCTCGACGGAGCAACGCTACGCCCGGCGCGACGCCGCCCAGGCCGGTCGGGCGTAAGGATGTCGTGAGGACTTCAGGCGTCCGCAGCATGCATCCAGCGTGTCCACGGCGGGGACGCAGCTCGCCACGTGCGCAGCCCGGCGGCGGTCTCGGCAGTCAGGCTCCTCGGCGGTCTGGCCCGTCTGAGGTCAGGCTCGTCTCAGGTCGGGCTCGTCCGAGGTTAGGCTCGTCCGGGGTCAGGCTCGTCCGGGGTCAGGGCTTCTCGGCGCCTCCGTCCGGCACGAAGCGGTAGCCCATGCCCAGCTCGGTGACGAGGTAGCGCGGCTCGGCCGGCACCGGCTCGAGCTTCTTGCGCAGCTGCGCGAAGTAGAGGCGGAGGTAGCCGGTGTCCTTCGCGTGGAACGCGCCCCACACCTGGGTCAGCAGGGTCTCGCGGGTGACGAGCTTGCCGGGGCTCTGCAGCAGCAGCTCGAGCACGCGCCACTCGGTCGGCGTCAGCCGCACGAGCTCGCCGGCGCGCGTCACCGTCGTGGCGGACAGGTCGACCCGCACGTCGCCGAACTCGACCACGGGCGTGTCGTCGTCGCCGGGAGCGAGGCGGCGGGTGAGCGCGCGGATCCGCGCGAGCAGCTCCTCCATCGCGAACGGCTTCGTCACGTAGTCGTCGGCGCCGGCGTCGAGCGCCTCGACCTTGTCGGCGGCGTCGGTGCGCCCGGAGACGACGAGCACGGGGGCCGTCGACCAGCCGCGCAGGCCCGCGATCACCTCGACGCCGTCGAGCCGCGGCATGCCGAGGTCGAGCATGACCAGGTCGGGGTGCTGCGTCATGGCGACGTCGAGCGCCTCACGGCCGTCGGACGCGGTGTGGATCTCGTAGCCGTGGGCGCCGAGGGTCACCTTGAGCGCCCGCAGGATCTGCGGGTCGTCGTCGGCGATCAGGATCTTCACGGGCCCTCCTCGACGACGGTACCGCCCGCAGGAGGCGCCGATCGCGTCCCCGACGTACGGATCCCGTGAGGATCCGCCCCGGCGCCCGGGGCAGGGGCCTCGGGCAGGGAGACGACGGCGGTGAGGCCGCCGCCCGGGGTGTCGTCCATCGTGAGGGTGCCGCCCATCGCCTCCGTGAACCCCTTGCTCAGCGCCAGGCCGAGCCCGAGCCCCGTGGAGTTGTCCGTGTCGCCGAGCCGCTGGAACGCGACGGTGATCTCGTCGCGGCGCTCGGGCGGGACACCGGGCCCGCGGTCGACGACCCGCACCTCCACCCGGCCGGCGAAGCCGCTGGTCGAGATGCGCACGAGGGTGCCGTCGGGCGAGTGGCGCAGCGCGTTGTCGAGCAGGTTGACGAGGACGCGCTGCAGCAGCACGGCGTCGGCCACGACGGCCGGCACCGACGCACGCAGCGCCAGCTCGACGTCGGCGGGCCCGAGCCCGAGCTCGTCGAGCGCCCCGAGCACGACGTCGTCGACGTCGACGACCGCCGTGCGGACGGCCAGCGCGCCGGCCTGCACCCGGCTGACGTCGAGCAGGTTGGTGACGAGGGACGACAGCGACTCCAGGCTCTCCCACGCGGTGGCGAGCAGCTCGTCCCGGTCGGCGTCGCTCCACTCGACGCCGGGC
>NZ_CAUPYL010000070.1:0-11624 GCF_963515265.1 uncultured Frigoribacterium sp. | reverse complement strand
GTGCCGACCTCGGCCGACGAGCTCGAGGCCCTGCGCGGTCGCGCGTCCTCGCTCGCCGCCGAGGAGAAGTCCGCCCGCCGCGAGCACGACGAGCTGCGCGGCGAGCTCGCCGCCCGGATCGCCGAGACGCGTCGCGCGGTGGGCGAGCGCCAGCGCCAGAAGGAGTCGTTCGAGCGCCGCCGCAGCAACGTCCCCGACGAGGCCGTCGAGCGTCGCCGCCGCATCGCGGACGGCACGGGCGTCCCCGTCTCGCGTCTGCCCTACGCGGGCGAGCTGATGGAGGTCGCCCCCGAGCACCGCGACTGGAGCACCGCGGTCGAGCGGGTCCTCGGCGAGCTGGCCACGCACCTCCTCGTCGACGCGGACGACTTCGCGGCGGTGCGCCGTTTCGTCGACGCCGAGGACATGCGCGGCCGCGTCACCCTCGTGCCCGCGACCCCGGGCCTCACGCCGCGCCTCACGCCGATCGCGCACACCGTGCCGTCGATGCTCGTGCTCGACGAGGCGAGCCCGTTCCGCGGCTGGCTGCACGACGAGCTCGTCGCCGAGCGGAGCGTGCTCTGCGTCGAGGGCGCCGACGACCTCGACGCGCCGCTGCCCGACGGCGCACGCGGGGCCGTGACCCGGACGGGCCTCCGCACAGGAGGCGGTCGTCGCGTCACGAAGGACGACCGTCGGATCCGCTCGTGGATCGGCCTCGACAACGCCGCCCGCGTCGCCGAGCTGAGCGAGGAGATCGACGAACTGACCCGCTCGCTCGACGCCGCGCGTGCCGAGTGGGACGCGGCGGAGACCGTCGCCGGTGCCCGACGCCGCGTGGTCGAGACGATCGAGCGTGCCGTGGAGACGAACTGGTCGGACGTCGACGCCGGCCCGGCTCGCGCCCGACTCGACGACCTGCGCGGCCAGCTCGAGCGGGTCGCCCTCGAGCGTCCCGAGGTCGCCACGCTGCAGGCCGCCGCCGCCGAGCACGACGAGGCCCGGCTCGAGGCGGTCCGCCGCGGGGCCGAGGTGCAGCAGGTCCTCGACCAGCTCGAGCAGACGCACGCGACCCTCGTCGACATCGAGGACGCGTTCAGCGACGCCCTGCACGGCGCCGACCCGCTCGACGACCACGAGCGCGCGCTGCTCAGCACGCTCCCGTTCACCGCTCCGCGCGAGGCCGCCGACGTCGAGCGGTCGCGTCGTGACGCCGCGGCCCAGCTGCGGTCGCAGATCGACGCCCATGACCGCGAGCGGGGCCAGCACGAGCTGACCCTCGAGCTCGTCTTCGCGCGCTACCTCGAGCTCGACCGCAACGCCGGGATCGACGCGACGATCGACAGCCTGCCCGCCGTGCTCGCGATCCACCGCGGGCTCGTCGACGACGACCTGCCGCACGCCAAGGAGAGCTGGCTCGAGAAGGCCGGCAGCGACATGGGCGACAGCCTCCGCGCGCTGCTCGTCCAGATCGAGGAGGACGGCCACGTCATCCGGCGCGGCGTCCGCCCCATCTCGGAGGCGCTCCGCGCGATCGAGTTCCATGAGGGCTCGACGCTGGACATCGAGCCGCGGCCCGTGTCGAACAGCGACCTGGCCGACTTCCGGCGCACCCTGCGCGAGCACCTGGGCGACGCGCGCGGGTCGGTGCGCGGTGCCGGGCCAGACGCAGACGCAGACGCAGACGCGGGCTCGAGCGCAGGAGGCGCTGGCCCGGCCGGCGCGTCCGTCCCGTCTCGGGAACCGGCCGAGGTCGAGCGACGGTTCCTCCGCCTCCGGCGCGACCTCGCCCACCTCGAGGAGCGCTCGAAGGTCGGCGACGCGTGGCGGCGGCGGGTGCTCGACGCGCGAGAGCACTTCCAGTTCCGGGCGATCGAGACGCGGGCCGACGGCACGCAGATCGTTCACGAGGGCGTCGCCGGCAAGTCGGGCGGCGAGGGCCAGGAGCTGATCGCGTTCGTGCTCGGCGCCGCCCTGCGGTTCCGGCTCGGCGACGGCACCGACCGGGTGCCGACCTACGCGCCGATCGTGCTCGACGAGGGCTTCGTCAAGGCCGACACGGAGTACACCGGCCGCGCCCTGTCGGCCCTGCGCTCGCTCGGGTTCCAGCTCGTCGTGGGGGCTCCGCGCGACAAGGTCGCCGCCTTCGAGCAGCACGTCGAGAGCGTGGCGTACATCTCGAGCGACCCGACCCGCCCCGAGCTCTCGCGCATCTGGCCGCTCACGATCCGTGAGGCGATGGAGGTCGAGCGCCACGGCCTCGACCCCGCCCAGCTCGACTAGCCGGCCGGCCCGCCGACCGCGGCCGCGCGCGCTGGCGAGTGGTCGGCAACGGTCCCTCCCCGCAGCACGGAGGACCGTTCCTGACCACTCGCCGCCGGCGGGAGCAGAACGAGCAGTCCGGCGACAGGTGCCGGGCCCGAACCTGTGAGTCCGGTATGCTCTTCCCGGCTACTCGCGCACATATCCTCACTTTTACCGACCCTACGTAGCCAGTACCGCGGAGTCCTCCTTGCACCTGAACGACCTCACTCGCAGCCGTGCCGTCGGCCTGTCGATCGTGATCCCCGTCCACAACAGCGCCACGGTCCTCGCCCGGACGGTGGAGCGCTGGCTCGACCGTCTCACCAGCGGCCACACCGAGATCATCCTGGTCGAGAACGGCTCGACCGACATCACCTGGGCCCTCGCGCAGGAGCTCGCCCGGGACAACGCCCACGTGACGTTCCAGGTGACGCAGTCGGAGAAGGGGATGGGCAACGCGCTCCGCACCGGGATCCACCTGTCCCAGGGCGAGCGCGTCCTCCTCACGGCCGACGACCTCCCCTTCGACTTCGCCGACGTCGACGCCGCCGAGCAGCTCGACCCCCAGCCCGACATCGTGATCGGCTCGAAGGCGCACCCCTCCTCCGAGGTCAACCGCCACGTGCACCGTCACGTGTACACCTACGGCTACCGGATGTTCCGTCGCACGGTGCTCGGGTCCAGGGTCGGCGACTCGCAGGGCACGATCATCGCGGACGGCGAGTGGCTGCGACGCAACGTCTCGCACTTCGACGAGCCGGGGTTCCTCTTCACGACCCAGCTCATCTTCGCGGCCGAGCTGCAGGGGGCGCGCATCGTCGAGGTGCCCGTCGTCCTGTCGGTGGACCACTCCCCGAAGCCCTCGTCCGTGCGCTTCTCCGACGCCTGGGACATGGGCGTCGGACTCCTCCGGCTCCGTCGCCGTCGTGCGGAGCTCAGCGTGCAGCCCTCGGCCGTCGAGGCCGCCGCGTGACGCGGTCCACCGTCCACGACGCCCCCGCGACCACCGAGCCCGACGCCGCTGACGCCGACGCGATCGAGGCGGGGCGTGGCACCGCGACGACGCCCCGTCACCAGTCGGGCGTCACGGGACGTCGCCGCGCCCGCCCCGACGCCCCTGCCGGCACCCCCGGGCTCGCGCAGCTCGCCCTGACCTGGCTCCGCAGCCACCTCGGCATCGCCGTGCTCTCCGCGGCGTTGCTCGGCCTGATGGAGGTCTGGGGCAAGCAGGCGAACGGCTACCTCGCAGGCTGGGGCGACCACTTCGTGCTCTCGCCGGAGGGCCTCAGCTGGGCCATCCCCGGGGCCTTCGAGAACGACTGGTTCATGGAGTCGTCCCCGCAGCCGCACTGGTTCTTCGACTCCGTCACGTACCTCGGCCAGGTCACGGGGCACCTGTCGTCGTTCTACGCCGTGTTCTGGGGCGTGGGCCTCCTCGCCTTCGGGGCCGCGACCGCACTGATGGCCGTCAAGGTCGCTCCGAAGGCCGCCCTGGCCGTCGCCGTCGGCTTCACCCTCCTGACGTCGCAGACACCCTGGATGATCGGCGGCACCGGCTCGCTGGTCATCCCCCAGGCGCTCCCTGCCGTGGCGAGCGGCAGCCTGGTCTACCTGACCCTCGCCGCCCTCGTCACGGGCCATCGACGCATCGCCGCGGCCGTGGCGGTGCTGACCGCCGTCGTGCACGTGCAGCAGGGCGCCGTGGTGGTCATCATCCTCGTCGCCTTCACCCTGACGGACGTCCTCCGCACCCGCCGCGTCGACCGTGTCCTCGCCGGCTCGATCGTGGGCGCCGTCGCGATCGTCGTCTTCGGCCTCGTGCTGCGGCCGGTCGCCTCCAACCTCGACGACTTCGTCGAGATCTGCGACACGGTGATCCCCTACCACTGCGCGGCCCACCTCTGGTCGGCGGGCGAGATCCGCAGCACCGTCGGCCTCATCGGGCTCGCCGTGCTGTCCGCCTTCGTGCTCACCCGTCGTGCCCGGATCGGCTGGCTCGTGACCGTCGGGCTGGCCATCACGGGGTACGCGCTCGGCTTCGCGGCCGACGCCCTGAGCATCCCGGTGCTCGGGCAGCTCGCCCAGGGGGTCAACGTCTACCGCCTCGGGACCGTGCTGCTGCCGTTCGCGATCTGGGGTGCTCTCCTGCCCCTCCTGCACCCTGTCTGGTCGAAGGGGGCGATCGCTCGCCTCGTCGTCTGGGCCGCGTCGTTCATGTTGTTGCTCTCGAGCCCGTTCTGGTACCTCGGCGGCGCGAACACGAGCCCCTGGTTCATCGCGGCCTTGGTCGTGCTGACGGCGTCCGCGTACCTCGTGAGCCGCTTCGGCACGCGCCTGACCCGCCCGTTCGTGACGGGCCTCTCGGTGTTCCTGGTCGGGTCGCTCTTCGTCTTCGTCTCCGCCGGCACGGGGATGCTCGCCATCAGCGCGCCGGACTTCCGGTTCCAGAAGGAGCCCCTGCTCGGCCAGTGGGGCGACCAGGTCAGGGCCGCCGTCCCCGCGGGGGACGTCATCGTGACGTCGCCCCGCAACGACTGGATGAAGCTCATCACGCAGCGAGCGGTGGTCGCCGACTGCAAGGACGTCCCCTACGGCGGCGAGCCCTGGCGCGAGTGGAAGGAGCGGATCGGCGACATGGGCGGCATCGCCCAGTGCGTGGCTCCTGGTCCGTTGCTCTTCAACGACCTGACGGCGCCGCAGGTGATCGCCATCGCCGACGAGTACGACTCCGACTTCATCGCCCTCGACCCGGCCGTCACCGGCACCGCTGCGGACCTGGTCGATCTCGGCTGGGAGCCCGTCGTCCAGCCCGTCGACGTGTACGGCATCGTCGTCTACGAGCGCGGCAGCTGACCCGCTGATCGACGCCGGTGCCGGTGCCGGTACCGGTGACCGCCGTCAGACGTCGCGGGTGGACGGGCCCGTGTAGTCCGCGAGGAACCCCTTCGGCAGCGGGCCCTTGATGCGCCGGCCGGACTGCGACTCCTCCCAGGCGTGCGCGAGGATGCCGACCGAGCGGGACAGCACGAAGAGGCCGCGCGCGAGCTCCGGCTCGATGCCGAGCTCGCCGTAGACGACGGCCGAGACTCCGTCGATGTTCATCGGCACGTTCTTGGACGCGAGCTCGTCCTCGATCGCGAGGGCGGCCGCGAGGTGCTTGCCCGCCACGACGCCGTCGTCGCGTGCCCGCTCGACGAGCGTCAGCAACGGGTCCCGACGAGGATCCCGCGGGTGCCACCGGTGGCCGAAGCCCGGCACGAACGCGCCCCGCGCCTTGTGCGAGGCGACGAGGGAGGCGGCGAGCTCGTCCAGAGGACGCCCCGTCCCCAGCCCGCCCTCGTGCGCCGCGACCATCTCGTTCAGCAGCGCGACGCATTGCTGACCCGCGCCTCCGTGCGTGTCGCCCAGCACGTTGACGCCGTTGGCGATGGCCGAGTTGAGGCCGACACCCGAGGTCGCCGCCATGCGCGCGCTCGCGATCGAGGGCGCCTGCGGCCCGTGGTCGACGCTCGCCACGAGCGCGGCCTCGAGCAGGGCGGCTTGCTCAGGGGAGGGAAGCTCGCCGCGGGTCATCAGCCACACCGTGCTGATGAAGTCGACGGTGCCGATCAGCTGCTGCACCGGGTAGCCGCGCAGCTCGATGACACCGGGCTCGATCTTCGTGATCGCGGTCGACCACCACGCCGTCGTCGACGCGAGACGCGCCTCGAGCCGAGCGTTCTCGGCCCGGGCGGCGGCCAGCTGCTCCTCGAGCGAACCAGCGGCGGCACCGGCACCGGCAGCAGCACCAACACCCGCACCCGCACCCGCACCCGCCCCGACCGCGCTCACACCGCACCTCCCTCGTGCAGCGCCCGGATCTCGTCGGCGTCGTACCCGAGCTCGGCCAGCACCTCGTCCGTGTGCTCCCCGAGCAGGGGCGGCGACACGGTGGGCCTGCCCGGCACCCCGTCGATGCGGATCCCGTGCCCCATGACGCGCAACGGCTCGTCGCCGGCGACTCCCCCGGGGAACGGCAGCGAGTGCACCAGCTCGCGGTCGCGCACCTGCGGGCTGTCGAGCATCTCGGCGACGGTGAGCACGGCGGCGGCCGGAACGCCCGCGTCGCTCAGCGCTTCCTCCCACGAGAGGGCGGACCGCGAGGCGAGAGCCGCCTCGAGCTCGGCGGTGAGCGCCGCTCGGTGCGTCTTGCGCGCCTCCCGCTCGGCGAACCGCGGGTCGGCGACGAGGTCGGGGCGACCGACGACGCCGCAGAGCAGCTCGAACTGCTCCTGCTTGTTGGCCGCGATGTTGAGGGCTCCGTCGCCCGTCGCGAAGGTGCCCGACGGGGCGGCCGTGCCGTTGTCGTTGCCGAGCGGACGTGGCTCGGTGCCGGCGACGAGGTGGTTCGAGACGACCCAGCCCATCGCGGTCGCGGCCGTCTCGAGCATGGACACGTCGATGACCGAGCCGACTCCGGTCCGTTCCCGCCCGAGCAGGGCCGACGAGATCGCGAAGGCGGCGGCGAGCCCGCCGAGGGTGTCCGCGATCGGGTACCCGGCCCGCAGCGGCGCGGTGTCGGGGGTGCCGGTGACGCTCATCATCCCCGAGCTGCCCTGGATGATCTGGTCGTAGGCGGGCTTCGCGCGCAGCGGCCCGGTCTGCCCGAAGCCCGAGATCGCGGCGTAGACGAGCCGCGGGTTGATCGCCCGGAGCGCGTCCCAGCCGAAGCCGAGCCGCTCGAGCACCCCGGGCCGGAAGTTCTCGAGCAGCACGTCCGACTCCGCGACCGCCCTGCGGAGCACCTCCGCGCCTCCCTGGGTCTTGAGGTCGACCGTCAGCGAGCGCTTCTGGGCGTTCTGCGCCAGGAACGAGATGCCGAGGAGGCGCCCGTTCAGCTCTGCAGACGCGCCGAGCTGGCGGGCCAGGTCGCCGCCCCTCGGCGTCTCCACCTTGATGACGTCCGCTCCGAGCAGCGCCAGCTGGTAGGCCGCGTAGGGCCCGGCGAGCACGTTCGTCATGTCGAGGACGCGGATCCCCTCGAGCGGGCGGGGTCCCGGCACTGCGGCACCGGGCGCCCCGGCCGCGGGAGCAGGGCCGGCGGCAGTCCCCTCGGCAGGTGCGGCTCCCGTGGGTCCCTCGATCACGCGTTCTCCTTCTCTCGGGCGTCGAGCGCATCCGCGGCGAGGCCGCGCGCAGCCCGGCGGCGTGCGCGGATCTTCGTGAACGCGGCTCCCGCGACGGCGATCACCAGCACGACGTACAGCGTCACCGTGATCCCGCTCGACACGAGGATCGACGGGTCGCCCTCGCTGACGAGCAGAGCCCGGCGGAACTCCGTCTCGGCGAGCGGCCCGAGGATGATCGCGATCAGCATCGGCGCGACCGGCAGCCCGTAGCGGCGCATGAGGAACCCGATCAGCCCGATCACGGTGACGAGCGCCAGGTCGAGGATCTTGCTGCTCGTCGCGTAGACGCCGAGCATCGCGAAGACGGTGATGCCCGCGTAGAGGTAGTGGCGCGGCACCTTCAACAGCTTCGCCCAGAGCGGCGCGAACGGCAGGTTGAGGATGAGCAGCACGACCATGCCGACGAAGAAGCTCGCGAGCAGGGCCCAGACGAGGTCCGGTGCGCGGTCGAACAGCAGCGGGCCCGGCTGCAGGCCGTACTGGCGGAACGCGGCCAGCAGGATCGCCGCGGTGGCCGACGTGGGGAGGCCGAGCGCCAACAGCGCGCCCATCGCGGTGCCGGCGGTCGCGTTGCCGGCCGCCTCCGGACCGGCGACGCCCTGGATGGCGCCGCGACCGAACATGGGCGACTTCCGACGCGCGTCGAGCCGTTTCTCCGTGCCGTAGGCGAGGAACGTCGGCACCTCGGCGCCGCCGACCGGGATGATGCCGAACGGGATGCCGATCGCCGTGCCGCGCAGCCAGGCGGGCGCGGCGAGCCGCAGCTCGCGCCGCGACAGCCAGAGGCGACCGGTCGAGCGCAGCAGCTGGGTCTCGTCGCGCGAGCCGCGGCGAGCGGCGACGCTGAACACCTCGCCGAGGGCGAGGAGGCCGACCGTGATCACGACGATGTCGATGCCGTCGAACAGCTCGGGCACGCCGGCCGTGAAGCGCGAGGCGCCCGAGATGCCGTCGATGCCGACCACCGAGATCGCCAGGCCGATCGCGAGGGCGCCGAGGCCCCGGACGACCGACTCGGTCACGACCGCCGAGATCGCCACGAACGCGAACACGGCCAGCGCGAGGTACTCGGCCGGCCCGAACAGGGTGGCCAGCTCGGCGAGCCGCGGCGCGAAGAACACCACGAGGATCGACGCGACGATGCCGCCGATGAACGCGCCGATCGCCGACGTGGCGAGCGCCTGGGCGGCCCGCCCGCTCGTGGCCATCTTGTGGCCCTCGATCGTCCCGGCGATCGCCGTGCTGTTGCCCGGCGTGTTCATCAGGATGCCCGAGATCGAGTCGCCGAACAGGCCGCCGAAGAGCACCCCGGCGAACATGATGAAGGCGCCGATCGGGTCGAGCGAGAAGGTGACCGGCAGGAGGAGCGCGACGGCCATCGCCGAGCCGAGGCCGGGCAGCACGCCCACCGCGGTCCCGAGCAGGGCGCCGATGAGCACCCAGAGCATGTTGATCGGCGTGAGGACGGTGGCGAAGCCGTCGCCGAGGTTCGCGAGCGACTCCATCAGAGGATCCCTCCCAGGACGCCCGGAGGCAGGTTGAGGCCGAGACCGGCCGAGAAGGCGAGCTGCACGATCGAGGAGATCGCGAGCGACAGGGGGATGTCGAACAGGGGCCGCTGGCTGCCCAGCGCCCGGGCGACGCCCCAGAACAGCAGGGCGCCCGAGAGCAGCCAGCCGAGCGGGGTGAGCGCCGCGATGAACACGACGACGGTCAGCAGCGCGCCGAGCAGCGCACGGTGGTTGCTCGTCGGGCGGAGGGCCTGCGGCTCCCCCTCCTCGTCGAGCACGAGGTCGTCGTCGGGCTGACCGGGGGCCGCGGGCTGCGCGACCTCGACGCTCTCCGACTCGGGCTTCCGCAGCACGTCGACCGCGAGCAGTACGGCGAGCACGATCACCAGGGCGGCGATCAGCGAGGGGAAGACCTGCGGGCCGGGCGAGGCCGTGTTGGCAGGCACCTCCATCGTCACCGTTCCGACCACTAGGCCTAGCCCGATGAGGAGCATCAGCGCCGGGACGATCAGCCCGGTGCGGCGGCGCCAGAAGCCGTCGGCGACGACCACGGCGCGACGGGTGACCGAGACGGTCCGGATGACGCCGCTCACAGGCCCAGCTCCTCGATGATCGCGTCCACACGGGCTTGGTCCTCGGCGATGAACTCGACGAAGTCGTCGCCGGTCACCACCGCCGGCTCCCACGAGTTGCGGCGCAGGGTGTCCTGCCACTCGTCGGAGGCGACCATCTCGTCGATGATCGCGACGAGCTCGTCCCGCTCGGCGGTCGTGATGCCGGCCGGGGCGACGATGCCGCGCCAGTTGGGCAGGTTCACGTCGATGCCCTGCTCGATGAAGGTGGGGGCGTCGATCCCGTCGACGGGCTCCTCGGCCGAGAGGGCGAGGGCGCGCAGGTTGCCGGCCTCGATCTGGTCGCTGAACTCGTTGTAGCCGCTGACGCCGATCTCGACCGTGCCCGAGAGCAGCGCGGTGAGGACCTCACCGCCGCCCGGGTACGAGACGTAGTTGATGTCGCCGGGGTCGACGCCGACCTCGCGCGCGAACAGCCCCGCGAGGAGGTGGTCGGTGCCGCCCAGCCCGCCGCCGCCGATCGCGTGGCTGGAGGGCGCCTCCTGCCAGGCCTCGACGAAGTCGTCGATGGTCTCGTAGGGCGAGTCCTCGGGAACGATGAAGACCTCGTAGTCCTCGGCGAGCTTGGCGATCGGCGTCGTGTCCTCGAGGTCCACGCTCGACCCCTGCACCGTGATGGCGCCCTCCATGACCGTGCCGGTCATCATCAGGTTCGTCGGGTCGGGGTCGAAGTCGGCGAACTGGGTCAGGCCGATGGTGCCGCCCGCGCCGGGCACGTTGACCACCTGGACGTTGTTCACGATGGAGGCGGCCCGCAGCGCCTGCTGCGCCTCCCGGGCCGCGAGGTCCCAGCCCCCGCCGGGCGCGGCCGGGGCCATCACCGTCAGCTTGGCTCTCGGATCGGCTCCCGCGGTGCCGTCCCCGGCGTCCACGGCGGCGAAGCCGACGAGCGCGGCGGTGACGGCGACGCCGACTCCCCCGAGCAGGCGGCGCCGCGTCTTGTCGTTCGGTCTGGCCACGTTCACTCCCTTGTGACGTCGGACGGGCATCCACTAGGTGGATGTCTGTGTCCGCCTGATGGTAGCTTCGCGTCGAGACATCGTGCAAGGCGGACCGCTCAGGACGGCCCGGAGGCGCGGGTCGGGACGAGAGGTCGGCGATGGTCACGGAAGCGAGCGGAGTCCGCGCTGTCAGCCGAGCCCTCGACGTGCTGCAGGCGTTCACGCCCGAGCGCACCTCCCTCTCGATCGGCGAGCTCGTCAAGGCCTCGGGGCTCCCTCGCACCACCGTGCTGCGCCTCGTCGAGACCCTCGTCGCCGAGCGCATGCTGCAGCACGTCGCCGACGGCCGCGTCGCCGTCGGCACCCGCCTCATCCGCTGGGGCGCCTTCGCCGCCGCCGCCTGGACCGTGCCCGAGGCGACCGCCGCACGCATGGCCGAGCTGGCCGCCGAGACGGGCGAGACCGTCAGCCTCTACGTGCGGAGCGGCACGACCCGCGTCGTCGTCGCCCAGTCGCCGAGCCCGCACTCGCTGCGGCACGTCGTCCAGGTCGGCGACGAGCTGCCGCTCTGGAAGGGCGCCGCCGGCATGGTGCTGCTGAGCTCGGTCGCGCCGGAGGCGCTCGGCGCCGAGGTCGCGGCGCTGGCCTCCGTGGTCGCCGGGTCGGGTGCCGGTGCCGCGTCCGGACCCGGGGCCGGCTCGGCTGTCGGGTCCGCCGTCGAGGTCGTCGACGAGGAGGCGCTGGTCGCCCGCGTCGAGCAGGCCCGAGCCGCCGGGTGGTCGCTGTCGCACGGCGTCCGCGAGCCGGGCAACAGCGGCATGGCGGTGCCGGTCCCCGCCCGTGACGGAGCCCAGCCCGTGGCGCTGGCGCTCGGCGGTCCGAGCAGCCGGTTCACCGACGAGGCGACCGCGCGGTTCCTCGGGGTGCTGCAGGCCGCCTCGTCGCACATCGCCCGCACCGGGCTCCCGCCTGCCCTCGACTGACCTGGCCCCGGCCCGGGCGACGTCGCCGCGGGTCACCACCCCGACCGACAGGAGCGACGATGCCCCAGCCCGACCCGCAGCAGCCCGAGACCCCCGCCCCCGGGCC
>NZ_CAUPYL010000069.1:0-11636 GCF_963515265.1 uncultured Frigoribacterium sp. | reverse complement strand
AGCTCACCCGGCTCGGCCGTGCCGAGGTCGAGCAGGTCGGCGGCGAGGTCGTCGACGGGACCGTGACGCGGCTGGAGCGGACCGACGGCGACCCCGCCGACGCCTCGGCCCGTGCCGGTGCGTCGGCCACGGGGGCGAGCGCAGGAGACGCCTCCTCCTTCACCGTCTCGCTCACGACGCCGGGCGGCGGCGAGCGCGTCGTCCGGGCCCGACGCGTCGTCGTGACGACCGGCCTCACGGACGAGCTGCCCGACGTCGACGGGCTCGCCGACCGCTGGGGCCGCGACGTCGTGCACTGCCCGTACTGCCACGGCTGGGAGATCCGCGACCAGGTGATCGGCGTGCTCGGCACGACCCCGTTCGCCGTGCACCAGGCGATGATGTTCCGGCAGTGGAGCGACCGCGTGACGCTCTTCGTGCACGAGGCGCCCGAGCCGTCCGACGACGAGTGGGAGCGGCTGGCGGCCCGCGGCGTGCAGGTCGTGACGGGTCGCGTCCGGTCGCTGCGGGTCGAGGGCGATGCACTGACCGGCGTCGTCGTCGACGGGGCACCGGTCGTGCCGGTCGACGCACTCGCCGTCGCCGCCGCGGTGCGCCCGAACGCCGACCTGCTCGAGCCGCTCGGCCTCGTGCACGAGCCGCACCCGATGGGGCTGGGGACCGTGATCGCGTCCGACCCGCTGACCGGCGCGACGACCGTGCCCGGGCTGCACCTGGCTGGCAACGTCGCCGACGCGCGGATGCAGGTGGTCACGGCCGCCGCCTCCGGCGTGGGGGTCGCCGCCGCCGTCAACATGAGCCTCATCACCGAGGACACCGATCTCGCCGTGGCCGAGCGGCGCCGTCCGTTCGGGGTCCGCGCCGAGGCGGAGAACACGACCAGGGTGCTCGGCGACCGCCGGCACGGACTCGAGCACGCACGAGAGGGAGCACGACGATGACGGACTCGACCGGGCAGCACGCACACGGGCAGCACGTGCACGGCGACGGGCAGCCCGCCTCGGAGGAGTGGGGCCGCGACTACTGGGAGGACCGCTACTCGGCCCCCGGCCTGCAGTGGAGCGGGCGCCCGAACCCCGTCCTCGTCGACGAGGTGTCGGACCTCACGCCGGGTCGGGTGCTCGACGTGGGCAGCGGCGAGGGCGGCGACGCGATCTGGCTCGCCGGCCGCGGCTGGCAGGTGACCGCGGTCGACATCGCGCAGGCCGCGCTCGACAAGGCGGCGGCCCGTGCGGCCGAGGTCGACGAGGAGGCGGCGGCCCGGATCACCTGGGAGCAGCACGACCTCGCCGACTGGGCTCCCGCACCGGGGTCGGTCGACCTCGTGTCGTCGCAGTTCATGCACCTCGCCGACCCGGTGCGCGCGGCGCTGTTCCGGTCGCTGGCGGCGGCGGTGGCGCCCGGCGGGACCCTGCTCGTCGTCGGCCACGACCTGTCCGACCTCGCTGCGGGGGCCGGGCGGCACGGCAAGGAGGAGCTGATGTTCACGATCGACGACGTGCTCGCGGCCGTCCCCGACGACGGCTGGACCGTCGAGGTGGCGGAGTCGCGTGCGCGGCAGGTCCCCGCGACGGACGGCGGGACCACCACGGTGCGCGACGTGGTCGTCAAGGCGACCCGCGCCTCCTAGTCCGCGTCCGCGTGGCGTCCGGGGTCAGCGGCGGCGGCGCAGGCGGTCGAGCACGACGCGGCGGTCGCGCCAGGCGCCCGTCGACCAGAGCGCGACGAACACGAGCAGCGGCTGGAACGGGAGGCGCAGCCAGCGCTTGGCGTCGGTGTCGAGGCCGAAGGCGCTCGTCCGGGTCACGAGCTGCGAGATGTTGCCCGGGAAGATCGCGACGAAGAACGCCGCCACCACGAGGCCGACGGCCACGCGCCACCGGCCGAGCGCGATGAGCGAGCTGCCGAGCGCGATCTCGACGACGCCCGACGCGAGCACGACCGCGTCGTCGTCGATCGGCAGCCACTCGGGCACCTGCGCCTGGAAGTCGTCCCGGGCGAAGCTGAGGTGGCTGGCGCCGGCGAAGACGAGGACGGCTCCCAGCAGGAGGCGGGCGACGGTCCGCGGGACGGACGTGGGACGGGCTGTAGTGCGCTTCGACATCGGACCATCCTCCTCCTGCCGGGGACGCCGAGTGGTCGGTTCCGGTCGTTCCGTGCTGCACGGATGACCAGAACTGACCACTCGGCGGCGAGGTCGGGGCCGGGGCCCGGGCCGCCCCTAGCCGAGCGCGGTGAGCCGCAGCCGCATCGACCGCGCGGACGGCCGCAGCACGTGCGGCGCCGACACGTCGGGCCCACAGGCCCGCGAGCCGAGCCCGTTCTGCGCCGCGTCGAGCCACAGGTAGGTGTGGTCGGGCTCGGGCAGCTCGTGCGGGTGGCGGGCGGCGTCGACCTGCTGCGCGGTGTGGCGGCGCAGCGTGAAGCCGGGCAGGCGGCCGATCTCGTCGCCGACGGCGTCGACCCGCAGCCAGTCACAGCCGTCGGCGCTGGCCAGGTCGAGGCTCCGCAGGTCGCTGCGGTGGCCGCTCTCCTGCGGGCGCGCGTAGTCGACGACGAGGTCGTCGACGGCCGCCGTGTAGCGGCCGACGATCGCGGCCCGGCGGCTGTCCGGGTACGACTCGTGCGGCCCGGTGCCGAACCACGACGCGGTGGCGACGTCGGTCGGCAGGTCGAGGCGCACGCCGACCCGCGGCCAGGAGGTGTCCCAGCCGGCCGTCGGCACGAGGTCGAGGGCCAGCCAGAGCTCGCCGTCCTCGAGCGACCAGCGCTCGTCGACGGTCACGGCCTGGCGGGCGTCGGCGGCGGCCCAGCGGGTGCGGACGTGCACCTGCGAGTCCGTCGCCGTGACCTGCTCGACGCGGGGCGTCATCCGGTCGAGCCCGAGCCGCAGCCAGGTCGTCTCGGCGCTCGGCAGCTCTGCCAGCAGGTAATGGTCGGCGCGGTGCCGGTCGCGCATCACGTCGACGTCGCGGTCGCGCGGCACCCAGCCGCGCCCCTGGTCGTTGTCGGTCGGCGCACGCCAGAGCTCGAGTCGCGGCCCGTCGACGGGACGACCGGCCAGCGACACGAGACGGCCGTCCACGAACGACGCCGGCCCCAGGTCGAGCCGACCCGAGGAGGCGCCCGCGAGCCTGTCGCCGGCCGCACCGGGCACGCCCGGTCGCAGCGTCGACGGCGCACGCCGGACCGCCACGGCAGGCGTGAGGTCGAGCTGGGCCGTCGCGATCACGTGTCCCGCGGGCGCCCACTCGGCGTCGGCCGCGGTCACGACCCGCACCGTCGCCCAGGTCTCGCCCGAGGTCGCGACCGGCAGGCCGGGGACGGCCAGGACGACCGACTCCCCCGCGGCGAGGGCGTCGTCGCCGACGCCGGCGACGGGGAGGTCGGCGACCATCGCCTCCTCGCCGTCGTGCTCGACCGTGAGCCGGATCACCACGTCGGAGGCGTCGGCCGAGTGCCGCAGGTTGGCCACCGTGACGAGCGCGACCGCGCCGTCGTCGCCGTCGCCTCCGTCGTCGGAGTCCTCGGCGTCGGCCAGGCCGGCGACCTCCCCCGCGGCCAGCGTCACGCGGATCGGGGAAACGACCTGCGCCCACTCGTACAGGCCGGGCGACGGGGTGTCGTCGCTGAGGACCATCCCGTCCATCACGAAGTTCGAGTCGTGCACGACCTCGCCGAAGTCGCCGCCGTAGGCGAAGAACTCGGTGCCGTCGGCGGTGCGGTGCCGCAGGCCGTGGTCGCGCCACTCCCAGACGAAGCCGCCGTGCAGCCGCGGGAACTCGTCGACCAGCGCCTCGTACTCGTCGATGGCGCCCGGGCCGTTGCCCATGGCGTGCACGTACTCGCAGAGCAGGAAGGGCTTCGAGCGCTGGCGCGCCGCCTCGGCGGGCGTGCAGCCGAGCAGCCGCACCGACTCGTCGCCGCTGCCGATCGCGCGCGTCTCGTCGACGAACGAGTACATCCGCGAGTACACGTCCGTGTAGGCGCCGGTGTAGTCGCCCTCGTAGTGCACGGGGCGACCGGTGTCGCGGGCGTGCGTCCACGCGGCCATCGCCGCGAGGTTCCGGCCCGTGCCGGCCTCGTTGCCGAGCGACCACATCACGATCGACGGGTGGTTCTTGTCGCGCTCGACGGTGCGGACCATGCGGTCGACGTAGGCGTCGTGCCAGGCGGCGTCGTCGCTGGGGTTCTCGGTCCAGGCGTCGCGCTCGAAGCCGTGCGTCTCGAGATCGCACTCGAGCACGACCCAGAAGCCGAGCTCGTCCGCCAGGTCGAGGAGGCGCGGGTGCGGCGGGTAGTGCGACGTGCGGATCGCGTTCACGTTGAACCGCTTCATCTGCAGCAGGTCGCGTCGCGCCCACTCCTCGTCGAAGACGCGGCCGCGGTCGGGGTGGGTCTCGTGCCGGTTGACGCCGTGGAACACGACGCGGCGGCCGTTGACGGTGAACAGGTCGCCGTCGATCCGCACGGTGCGGAAGCCGAGCCGGAGGCTGACGACCTCGGTGCCGAGCGCGCTCGACACGGTGGCGTCGTAGAGCCGAGGCGTCTCGGCCGACCAGGGCTCGACGCCCCCCGCCAACTCGACGGGCGCGACGTCGGCAGCCGTGGCCCAGGTCACGTCGACGCCGAGCTCAGGCACCGCGAGGGTGACGGGGAAGGCGTCGGGGCCGGCCGTGACCTCGGGGACGATCGTCGCGCCTCCTGCGGCCTCGCCCGCCGTGCCGTGCCAGGAGGTGCGCAGCCAGACGTCGTCGAGGCCGCCGACCGGGCGGGCCTGCAGCGTGACGCTGCGGAAGATGCCGGGGAGCCACCACTGGTCCTGGTCCTCGACGTAGCTCGAGGCGGACCACTGGTGCACGCGCACCGCGATGACGTTCTCGCCGGGGCGCACGGCGTCGGTGACGTCGAGCTCCTGCGCGAGGCGGCTGCCGACGCCGACTCCGACGTGCACGCCGTTGACCCAGACCGCGTAGCGCGACTCGACGCCGTCGAAGCGGAGCAGCACACGCTCGGCTCCGTCGAACGAGGCCGGCAGGTCGAAGCGGCGGCGGTGGTCGCCGGTCGGGTTCGCGTCGGGCACGAAGGGCGGCTCGGTCGGGAACGGGAACTGCACGTTCGTGTAGATCGGGGCGCCCCGCTCGCCGTCGCCGGTCAGCACCCAGTGCGACGGCACGGCGATCGACTGCCACGACGAGTCGTCGAGGTCGGGGTCGCCCACGCCGTCGACGGGCTCGCCCTCGGGCAGCACGCCGCGGCCCCCGGGGGTTCCGGGCGCGCCGTGCAGCAGGCGGAACGCCCACTGGCCGTCGAGCGACAGGGTCGGCGCGTCGGTGTGCAGCCACGACCGGGCGGGGCTGCGACGGCCCGTGCCGGGACCGGTGTCGGCGAGGTAGTCGCCGGGTGCCGGTGCGGCCGAGCGCGGCGACGCGGAGGTCTCCGAGCTGGTGACCGAGGAGACGATGGACGAGGAGGCGGGGGTCGTCACTTGACGGATCCTTCCGTGAGGCCGCCGCGCCAGAAGCGCTGGAGGACGACCATGGCGATGACCAGCGGGATGATCGACAGCAGCACGCCGCCGGTCGTCAGCTGGTAGAACTCGGGCAGCCGGTCGGTCTGGCTGAGCCAGTTGTTGAGGCCGAGCGTGACGGGGAACTTGTCGACGTCGCTCAGCATCACCAGCGGCAGGAAGTAGTTGTTCCAGATGCCGACGAGCTGGAACAGGAACACCGTGACGAGCGCGGGCGTGAGGATGCGCAGCCCCAGGGTGTGGAAGATGCGCAGCTCGCTCGCGCCGTCGAGGCGGGCGGCCTCCATCAGCGACGTGTCGACCGTGGCCTGGGCGTAGATGCGGCAGAGGAACAGGCCGAACGGCGACACCAGCGACGGCAGCAGGACGCTCCAGTACGTGTTGGCGAGGCCCATCTGGCTGAACAGCAGGAACAGCGGCAGCGCCGTCGCGGTGCCGGGCACCAGCACGCCGCCGAGGATCGTGCCGAAGACGGCGTTGCGCCCGCGGAACTCGTACTTGGCGAGGGCGTAGCCGCCGGCCGCGGCGAAGTACGTCGCGATCAGGGCGCCGACCCCGGCGTAGAGCACCGAGTTGCCGAGCCAGCGGAGGAAGATCCCGTCGCCGTAGGTGAGCACCTGGCCGAGGTTGTCCCAGAGCGCGAAGGTCGGCGCGAACCAGAAGCCGAAGGTGCCGAACAGGTCGCCGGTGGTCTTCGTCGCGGCGACCACGACCCAGTAGACCGGGATGAGGAAGTACAGCGCGACGACGACCAGCACGGCCGTGACGATGATGGTGGAGGCGCGGCTGCGGCCCGCGGACCGGTCCGGCCCGGACTCCCGGGAGCGGCGGGCGGCGGAACGACCGTCGCTGCGCCTCCGGCCCTGACCGGCCGTGACGATGGACTCGGTGTCGGTGGGCTGCTCGGCGATCGAGGCGCTCGTCGCAGCGCCCGAGGTGCGGGGGCTCATGCGGACTTCCTGTTCGTGATGGTGAGGAACACGATCGAGAGCGTGAAGGCGACGAGCGCGATCAGCACCGACTGCGCCGCGGCGACGTTGTAGTCGTTGTAGGCGAACGCCGTCGTGTAGGCGCTGAGGTTCGGCGTGTACTGGCTGTCGATGGCCGGTGCGACCCGCTGCAGCACCTGGGCCTCGGCGAAGAGCTGCAGGGTGCCGATGATCGAGAACACGGCGGTGAGCAGCAGGGCCGGGCGGATCAGCGGCAGCTGGATGCTCGTCGCGACCCGCAGGGCCGACGCCCCGTCGACCTTGGCGGCCTCGTACAGCTCGACCGGGATCGACTTCAGCTGCGCGATGATGATCAGCATGTTGTAGCCGGTGTAGCTCCACGTGACGATGTTCGCGATCGACCAGAGCACCGTGTTCGCGCCGAGGAAGTCGGGCGAGACGCCGAAGACCTCGGCCACGTCGATGATCGGGCTGAGGCCCGGCACGTAGAGGAACGACCAGAGGATGGTCGCGATGACGCCGGGAACGCCGTACGGCAGGAAGTACGCGGCACGGAAGACGCCCGGCCACTTGGCCGAGGCCGACTCGAGCAGCAGCGCGAGCACCGTGCAGAGGATCAGCATGACCGGCACCTGGACGATGCCGAACAGGAACATCCGGCCGATGGACGCGACGAAGTTCGGGTCGCCGATCACCTGGGCGTAGTTGTCGAAGCCGGCGAACTCGGTGACGACCCCGGCCTCGCCGAAGAGACCGCCGCGGGTCACCTTCGTGAAGCTCGACACGAGCGCCATGAGGATCGGGACGATGAAGGTGAGCAGGAACAACGCGAGGAACGGGAAGAGCAGCACCCAGGGGGCGCGTTTGACCGCGCCAGACGACGCGCTCTTCCTGCGGGTGGCGTCGCCGCCTCCGTCGCGACCCCGGCCGGGTGCCGTGGCGCGCGTGGCCGCCGCGGTCTCGGGACGCGTCTCCATCCCGGCGCTCATGCGCTCGCCTTGCGGATCGAGAGGCCCTTGGCCTGCATCACCGAGATGATGTCCTTCTCGGCCTGCGCGACGGCGTCGACGAGCGTGCCGCCCGAGGCCTTGCCGCGGAAGCCGTCGCTGAGGATGTTGAACGACTGCTGCGTGACGGGCCACCAGCTCCAGTCCTGGTTCTGGCTGGACTCCTTCGTGGCGGGCACGAACACCTCCTGGTTGTAGTTCTGGCCGCTGAAGAAGGCGCTCGGCTTCTCACGGAGCGTGCCGACCACGTCCACAGCCGGCGACCAGCCGATGCCGCAGAACTCGATCAGGGCGTTGACGCCCTCGGGCGTGGTCGTCATCCAGACGGCGAACTCGAGCGCCTCCTGCGGGTGCTGGCTGTTCGCGAGGATCGCGGCGGTCGAGCCGCCGAGGAAGCTCGAGGCGTAGCCCGAGTCCCAGGTCGGCAGGGGCGCGACCTTCCACTTGCCCTCGGCGCCGCTGACGCCCTCGATCAGCGCGTCGCCCCACGAGCCGGTCGCGACAGAGGCGATCTTCCCGTCCGCCGCGGCCGAGAACCAGGCCGGCGTGTAGGCGCCGTAGGCGGTGGTGACGATGCCGTCGTCGATCGCCTCGTCGAAGAAGGCGGCGACCTTGAGGGTCGCCTCGTCGGTCATGTCGATGACCCAGCCGTCCTCCTCCGCGGTGAACCAGGAGGCGCCGGCCTGCGTCGCGTACGCGGCGAACGGCGAGGCGTCGGCGAGGGGGAACGAGTCCATCAGCACGCCCGCGCCCTTGAGCTCGGCGCCGACGGCCGCCCACTCGTCCCAGGTGGCGGGCACGGCCGCGCCGACCTGGTCGAGGACGCCGGGCTGGTAGAACATGCCCATCGGGCCGCTGTCCTGCGGCACGGCGTAGATGCCGCCCGTGTAGCTCACCTGGTTCCAGAGCGTGGGGTCGTAGAGCTCCTCGTACCTCTCCGCGCCGTAGCGCTTCAGGTCGACGACGCCGTTGGCGAGCAGGAACTCGGGCAGCGAGCGCAGCTCGACCTGGGCGATGTCGGGCCCGGCCCCCGCCGCGAGCGCCGAGTACAGCTTCTGGTACCCGCCCGCGTTGCCGCCGGGGATGAACACGGTCTCGACGTGCACGCGGTCCTGGCTCTTGTTGTAGAGGTCGGTCACCTGGTCGAGGCCCTTGAGCCAGGCCCAGTACTCGAGGCGGACCTTGCCGGCGGCCGGCGGGATGGTCGGCAGGGTGTTGACCGAGGTCGTGCCGGGCGTGGCGCAGCCGGCGAGGACGGCGGCGGACGCGCCGAGGCCGAGGCTCAAGAGCTGCCGACGACTGAGAGGACTCATCAGGACTCACTTCGTTGTGGACGGGACGAGACCGACCGTAACACGGTTTTTCGAGTGGTCGCTCGAATTTGAGACGGCGATCGTCACCGAGGAGGCGCGGGTCGTCGTAGGCTCCCGGTCATGACCGAAGGCGCCCCCGTGACGACCCGTGGCCGCGGCGCCCGCGGCGGCCGACGCGGCCCGTACGCGAAGTCCGCCGAGCGGCGGTCCGCCATCGTCGAGGCGGCGTTCGAGGTGTTCACGGCGCACGGCTACCAGGGCGGGTCGCTGCAGCGCGTCGCCGACCGGGTGGGCATGAGCCAGACGAGCCTGCTGCACTACTTCCCGTCGAAGAGCGACCTGCTGCTCGAGGTGCTGCGGCGTCGCGACCAGATGTCGAGCGGCGAGTTCGTGCGTGGCGAGGGCGTGCAGCTCGCGGGCGACGTCGAGCGCCAGGCGCGGTACAACGAGGGCGTGCCCGGGCTGATCGGGCTCTACACGGTCCTCTCAGGCGAGGCCGTGACCGAGGGCAACCCGGGCCGCGAGTACGTCACGCAGCGGCTCGCCGACCTGCGCCGGGACTACGCGGCGGACTTCCGCGCGCTGGCCGAGGTCGGCCGGCTGCGCGACGGCGTCGACCCCGACCGGGCGGCCGCCGGGCTCGTCGGGCTGTGGGACGGCGTGCAGCTGCAGTGGCTGCTCGCCCCGGACGAGGTCGACGTGCCGCGGCTGCTGCGCGACTACCTCGACCTCGTGATCCTGCCGGCCGCAGCCGACGACGGGACCGAGCCCGCGCCTCCTCCGTCCTGAACGGCCTGGCGGGCCCGACGCGTCGGGGTCACTCGGGGAGCGCGGCCTGCCCCTCGCGCTCGTCTCCGGCGACGCCGGCCCGGAGGCCCTCGCCGCGGAAGAACGCGGGGCGCAGCCGGGCGTTGACCAGCATCACCACGACGCCGCCCACCAGGATGGTCACGCCGAGCAGGAACACGAGGCCGACCCCGCCGATCTGCGAGCCGCTGCCGTAGTCCGGGTCCATGCTGTCGATCAGCGTCGTGACGAAGAGCACGGCGAGGATGAGCCCGCCGACGCCGGGAGCGACGATCTGGAAGAACAGGTTGCGAGCGCCGGTGCGCCACTGGTGCCGGAAGTACCAGACGCACGCGAAGGCCGTCAGCCCGTAGTAGAAGCAGATCATCATGCCGAGGGTCGTGATGGTGTCCCAGAGGACGTCCTCGCTGATGAAGCGCATCACCGCGTAGAAGACGCTGGCGACGACGGCGGAGGCGAGGGTCGCGTACCCGGGGGTGAAGAAGCGCGGCGAGACGCGGGCGAACTTCGGCGACAGCGCGCCGTAGTGCCCCATGGCGAGCAGCGTGCGGGCCGGCGACACGAAGGTCGACTGCAGGGAGGCGGCGGAGCTGCTCAGCACCGCCAGCGACATGAGGATCGCGAGCGGCCCGAGCACAGGCCCCGCGAGCGCCGAGAACGCGTTGCCCTGGATGTCGGGGTTGCCGAGCCCGACCCCCTCGTCGCCGAGGCCCGCGAAGGTCATGGAGGCGAGCGAGACGAGCAGGTACACCAGCACGATGATGACGACGGTGAGGGTGGCGGCCCGGCCGGGCGTCGTCCGCGAGCCGCTCGTCTCCTCGGACATCGTCAGCGTGACGTCCCAGCCCCAGAAGATGAAGATCGACAGCGACAGCCCCGCGGCGAAGGCCGAGAAGGTCGGCACCGTCAGCGGGTTGAACCAGTCGAGCGAGATCGCCGTGGCGTCGAACGCCGAGCCGCCGCCCACCCGGACGAAGGCGACGATCGCGAAGCCGACCAGCACGAGCAGCTGGAACCCGACGAGCCAGTACTGCACCTTCTGGGTGGTCTGCATGTCGCGGTACGAGATGACGGTCGCCCCGGCCATGAAGGCCAGGCAGGTGACGACGTTGATGAGCGGGTTCGTCGCCAGGTCGGCGATCGACGGATCCGAGAACACCTGCCCGAGCAGCAGGTAGAAGAAGTCGACGGCGATGCCCGCGAGGTTGCTCAGCACCACGATCGTCGCCACCACCAGGCCCCAGCCGGCCATCCAGCCGACCCACGGGCCGAAGGCACGGACGCCCCAGGTGAACGAGGTGCCGCTGTCGGGCATCGCGCTGTTCAGCTCGCGGTAGCCGAACGCGACGAGCAACATCGGGATGAACCCGACGAGGAAGATCGCGGGCAGGTGCGTGCCGACCTGCGCGATGGTCGGGCCGAGCGCCCCGGTCAGCGTGTAGGCGGGCGCGATGCACGAGATGCCGATGACGACGGCGCCGATCAGGCCGACGCTGCCGGCGCTCAGGCCCTTCGACGACAGGGTCTGGTCGGCGGCGACGCCGGATTTCTTGAGGATGCTCACGGGGTGGTCCCTTCGGGGTGGGCGCCGCCCGGGGCGACGCCGGTCCAGGTCGTGCGGGCATCGTGGTCACGAGGAACCACCACGAGGGGGACGGGGACGCCGCGCACGATCTTCGCGGCGACGCTCCCGAGGAACAGACGGCGGGGCTGGGCCAGACGACTCGAGCCGACGAGGGCGAGCTCGTCGTCGCTCCAGGTGAGGGCGTCGATCGCGTCGGCGATCCTCGGGCCCGGAGCGATCTCGACCGTGACGTCGAGGTCGGCGGGGACGCCGTCGAGTGCGATGTCGCGCATCCGCTCCGCGTGCTCCCGTGCCTCGTCGTGCAGGGCGCGCTCGCGGTCGTCTCGGTCGCGGCGCTCGCCGTCCCCGACGGAGTCGAGCGGCACGAGCGAGACGAGCCTCAGCGGGACGCGCGCCGCCGCGGCCGTGGCCACCGCGGTGTCGACGACCGCGCGGGCGCCGGCC
>NZ_CAUPYL010000068.1:0-11645 GCF_963515265.1 uncultured Frigoribacterium sp. | reverse complement strand
GCGGGCCAGCCGGCCGTAGGCCACGGCGGGCGCGTGGCGGCGGAGCGCGGGCGTCGTGACCGGACCGTCGCCCACCGTGACCGGGCCGTCGCCTACGGGGCGTCGGGCGAGTCGACCGTGACCGTGCCCGCGACGATCTGGTCGCGCAGGGCGTCGACCTCGGCGGCGAGGTCGGCGGGCACGCTCGACTCGAGGTCGTGGAACGGCGCGAGGCCGACGCCCTCGTTCTCGAGGGTGCCGACGTACGGCTCGTTCGTGAAGCTGTCGTCGGTCGTCGACACGGCGATCTCGCGCACGGCCTGCTCGGTGTCCTTGAGCACGGAGGTCAGCAGGATCGGACGGTAGGCCTCGGGCAGGGTGTCGTAGCCGTCGTTGTCGACCCAGATGACGCTCACTCCCCCGGTGTCGAGCGCGGCGGAGGCGGCGCCCTCGCCGACCTGGCCGGCGACGGGCATGATCACGTCGGCGCCCTGGTCGATCAGCGCCTGGGCGGACTGCTTGCCCTTGGCGACGTCCTCGAAGTCGCCGGTGAACGAGCCGTCGCGTGTCTCCTGGTCCCACCCGCGCAGGCTGACCGTCGTGCCGTGCGCGGCGTTGTAGGCGTCGACGCCCTGGGCGAAGCCGTCCATGAAGAGCGTGACGGGCGGCTGGTTGCCGCCGCCGAAGGTGCCCACGATGCCGGTCTTCGACACGCCCGCCGCGAGGTAGCCCGCGAGGTACGACGCCTGCGCCGTGTCGAACAGGATCGGCTTGACGTTGTCGCCCTCGACGGTCTCGTCGACGATGGCGAAGTCGACGTCGGGGTTCGCCGCGGCCTGCTCCTGGGTGGCGGCGGCCAGCTCGTAGCCGACGGTCAGGACGAAGCCGCAGCCGGACTCGACGGCCTGGGTCACGTTCGGCGCCAGGTCGGTCTCGGAGGTCGAGACGAGCACCTGCGCGGCGACGCCGTCGGCCTCGGCGGCCTGCAGCCCCGCCCAGCTCGACTGGTTGAACGAGCGGTCCTCGAGGCCGCCGGAGTTGGTCACCATCCGGGCGCAGTGGGCCGAGGCCGTCGCGGCGCCCCCGTCGCCCGACGGTGCCGACGCGCACGCCGACAGCAGGACGAGCCCGGCCAGGCCGGCGGCGGCGCCGAGGAGGCGCGGACGGACGGAGCGGGGAGAGATGCGGACGGGCACGACAGCACGGACAGACACGACGGATGACCTCCTGGACGGCGAGCGGACGCTGCTCTGCCGAAGATCATGGCACCTCCCCCGGTCCTGCACCGGGGCCGTGACCGTGCACGGGGACAGGCGGTGTCGAATCGTGACCTGGGGAGGGACGACGGCCACGGTTCGAGGCGACGCGCGGGGCCCCGGGCGACCAGGGGCGGAGGAGGAGCGGCGTCAGTCCTCGGGGAGCCCCGCCGCCCGCGCCAGCAGGGCGAGCTGCACCCGGCCGTCGACGCCGAGCTTGTCGTACGCGTGGCCGAGGTGGGTCTTCACCGTCGCGACGCTGACGTACAGCTCGGCGCCGATCTGCGCGTTCGAGCGGCCGCGCACGACCCCGCGCACGACGTCGGCCTCGCGGGCGGTGAGCAGGGCGAGACGGGACCGGGCCTCGTCGGCCGCGGCCGCCGCCTCCTCGGCGCTGCCGTCGACCGGCTGCACGGGGACGGACGCGGTCGCGGCCCCGATCACGCGGTCGAGCACGCTCGGCGACAGGGTCGACCGGCCCTGCGCCGCCGCGAGGACCGCCGCCACCAGCTCGGCCGGCGGGGTGTCCTTGAGCAGGAACCCGCGGGCGCCGAGGCGCAGCGCCCCGAGCACCATGTCGTCCGCGTCGAAGGTCGTGAGCACGAGGACGGCGAGGTCGGGTCGACGCGCGAGCTCTCGCTCGGTCGCGGCGAGCCCGTCACGGCGGGGCATGCGGATGTCCATCAGGACGACGTCGGGGAGGGTCTCGGCGATGACGTGCTCGGCCTCGACGCCGTCGCCGGCCTCGCCCACCACCTCGACGGACGGCTCGCCGCCGAGGATGAGGCGGAGCCCGGTCCGGACGAGCCTCTCGTCGTCGACGAGAACGACACGGACCGGGGCGGAGGCGCGGGTCAACGGGTCCACGGCAGCCTCGCCTCCACGACGTGGCGACCCGCGGACGAGTCGAGGGTCAGGGTGCCGCCGGCGAGGCGGGCTCGCTCCCCCAGCCCGTCGAGGCCGTGGCCGCCGCGCACGGCGCGCGCACCGGCAGCCCCGAGGGAGTTCTCCACCCGGACGACGAGCTGGCCCCCGGGACGCCCGTCGAGCGTCACCGTCACCGGCTGCCCCGGGGCGTGCCGGCGGGCGTTCGTCAGGCACTCCTGCACGATGCGGAAGGCGTGCCGGCTCGTCGTCGTGGGAGGCGCCTCCTCGGACGGATCGTCCGCCGCCGCGGGGTCGCTGTGGCCGCCGGTCAGGGCCGGCGGGAGCGACGACTCGAGCTGGACGACCGTGCCCGCGGACCGCGCCTCGTCGAGCAGCTCGTCCAGCCCTGCCAGGGTCGGCTGGGGCGGAGCGGCCACCGCGCCGCCGTCGGGACCGGGCTCGCGGAGCACCCCGAGCACGTCCCGCAGCTCGGTCAGCGCCGTGCGGGCGTTCTCCCGGATGACGCCGGCGGTGGCCCGCGTCTCGGCCGGGTCGAGGTCGTCGCGGTACTCGAGGGCCCCGGCGTGCAGGGCGACGAGCGAGAGCCGGTGGGCGAGCACGTCGTGCATCTCGCGGGCGATCCGGGTGCGCTCGTGGTCGCGTGCCTGGGCCAGGCGGAGGTGCTCCTCCTCCTCGACGAGGCGGGCGCGCTCGCGCAGGCTGCGCAGCAGCTCACGACGACCGCCGATGTAGAGGCCGATCACGACGAGCAGCGCGGCGACGACCGCCGTCGCGATGGTGACCTGCCACAGCGGCGTCTCGTCGGCGGACCGGAAGACGAAGGCCTCTGCGAGCACTCCCGAGACGAGGAAGACCGCGGCCACGGGCACGAGCTCGCCGACGCGGCGACGTGTGGCGAGCGAGATGAGCATGACGCCGCCTGCGCCGAGCCCGAGGGGCGAGACGGCGGTGATCGCCACGACGAACAGCGTGAGCACCAAGGGGGCACGGTGACGGAAGGGCAAGATCACGAGGGCGGTGAGGCCGACGGCGACGTCGAGCAGCACGAGCAGGCCGAACCGCATCTCCCCCATGCCCTGCTGCAGTGCAGGGTCGCTGAACCAGACGGTCACGGAGATGAGGACCCCCGACAGGAGCGCGGCCAGCATGCGCCACGTCTCGCCCCAGGCGCGGGCCCAGCCACGGGGTCTGCCGTCGGTCGCGGTCTCGGTGCTCATGCTCCGAGGGTACGGAGCGGGCGCCTCCTCGGGGATCGACCGAAGGTCGGAGGTGGGAGGTCGGCGCCCCGGCACCGTTCAGGAAGTGTCGTGGCGCGACACCTGCATCGTGCACGACTCAGGAACATCGGTCCCCCCGCCGCGAGACGCAGGACCGATGTTCCTGAATGAGGGAGACGAGGTCAGCCCGTGTTCTGGAGGCCGGCCGCGATGCCGTTGACGGTGAGCAGCAGGAGGCGGTGGTCGGCGTCCGCGGGGTCCTTCTCGACCGAGCGCCGGATCCCCCGCAGGGCCCGCAGCTGCAGCAGCGACAGCGCGTCGACGTAGGGGCTCCGGAGGCGCACCGAGCGGCTGAGCACCGGTCGCCCCTCGAGCACGTCGCTCGACCCGCTCGTCGCGAGCACCCACTCGCGGGTCAGTGCCATCTCGTCCAGCACCCGGTCGGCGAGGTCGTCCCGCTCGGCGAGGCCGAGGTACCGACGGGCGATGTGGTCGTCGGTCTTCGCCAGGGAGAGCTCGACGTTCTTGATCATCGTGCGGAAGAGCGGCCACGCCTCGTAGGCCTCGCGCAGCACCTGCACGTCGCCGACCGCGGCGAGCGCCGAGCCGAGGCCGTACCAGCCGGCCAGGTTGATGCGGGCCTGGGTCCACGCGAAGACCCACGGGATCGCCCGCAGATCCTCGAGCGACTCGACCGAGAGGCCGCGACGGGCGGGACGCGAGCCGAGCGCGAGCAGGCCCACCTCCTCCATCGGGGTCACGGTGGCGAACCAGCTCGCGAACCCGTCGGCCTTGACCAGGCCGAAGAAGGCGTCGCGCGAGGCGGCGTCCATCGCGGCGGCCAGCGGGGCGAAGCGCTCGGCGGAGGCGGCGTTCGCGGCGGCCGTGGACGGCGTCGACGCGTGCAGGGTCGCGGCGGCCATCTGCTCGATGTGGCGGGCGGCGATCACCTTGTTGCCGTAGTTCGCGAGGATCACCTCGCCCTGCTCGGTGATCTTGAACCGGCCCTCGACCGACCCGGGCGGCTGCGCGCGGACGGCCTCGTGGGCCGGTCCGCCGCCGCGGCCCATCGAGCCGCCGCGGCCGTGGAACAGGGTCAGCTCGATGTCGTTGCTCCGCGCCCACTCGGCGATGCGCGCCTGCGCGTCGTAGAGCGCGAAGGTGGCGCTGACGGGGCCGACGTCCTTCGACGAGTCGGAGTAGCCGAGCATCACCTCGAGCTTGCGGCCGGTCGCGGCGAGGCGGCGCTGCACCGCGTCGGTCTGCAGGGCCTCGTCGAGGATGCGCGTCGACGCCTCGAGGTCGGCGAACGTCTCGAAGAGCGGGATGACGTCGAGCACCGGCGCCGCCTCGGCCGAGCCGAGGGCGAGCTCGGCCAGCTCGACGACGTTCGCGAGGTCGGCCGACGACTGGGTGAACGACACGATGTACCGGGAGGCGGCACGACGCCCGAAGCGCTGCTGCAGCGAGGCGACGGTGCGGAACACGTCGAGCACCTCGACGGTCTGCGCGCTCAGCTCGCCGCCGGTCCGCGCCTCCTCGAGTGCGGTGCGGTGCACCTGCGAGTGCTGGCGCACCTCGAGCTCGGCGAGGTGGAAGCCGAAGGTCTCGACCTGCCAGACGAGGTTCTGGAGCTCGCCGTTGGCCGCGCGGTGCGCCCCGGCCGCACGCAGCGACGCCTGGACGGTGCGGAGGTCGGCGAGCAGGTCGTCGGGGCCCGCGTAGGCGAGGCCCTCGACGCCGCGGCGCGTGGCGTCGATCCGCTCGGCGACGAACAGCAGCACCCGGCGGTGGGTCTCGTTGGGCGAGCGGATGCCGATGCGCGAGGCCGTGTCGGGGTCGAGCGAACGCTGCTGCTCGGCGAGCTCGCGGACGCCTGCGTCGGCCGGGGTGTCGGCCTCGTCGAGGGTCAGGGTGCCGCCGATGCGGCCGGCCGCCCGGTGCAGGCCGAGCAGCACGTGCTCGGACGCGATCTCGGCGGCGGCGCGGGTGACCTCGGCGGTGACGTGCGGATTGCCGTCGCGGTCGCCGCCGATCCAGCTGCTGAAGCGCATGAAGGCCGGGGCCGCCACCGGCTGACGGCCGGCCGCGTCGCCGTTGAGGCGGTCGTCGAGCACCCGGTACACGTGCGGCACGACCTCGAACAGGGTCTGGTCGAAGACGTTCATCGCGGTGCGGACCTCGTCGAGCGGGGTCGGCCGCGTGGTGCGCAGCGGCGAGGTGCGCCACAGCACGTCGATCTCCTCGAGGAGGCGACGCTCGGTCTCGAGCAGGTCGGCCGTGCTCTGCGCGGCGTCGCGCTCGTCGAGCAGGTCGCTGATGCGGCGGATGGTGCTCGCGACCGCGCGGCGGCGAGCCTCGGTGGGGTGCGCGGTGAAGACGGGCTGGAACCGCAGCGACTGCAGACGCGCCGACGCCTCCTCGGCCCCCAGCTCCTCCACGAGCCGCTCGACCGCGGCGGGCAGCGAGTCGGCGCGCTCGCGGCGTCGGCGCAGCACGCGCACCCGGTGGTGCTCCTCGGCGAGGTTGGAGAGGTGGAAGTAGACGGTGAAGGCCCGGGCGACCTGCTCGGCGCGCTCCTGGTCGAGCTCCGCGACGATCTCGCCGGCGCGGTCGACCGGCTCGGCCGAGTCCGTCTTGCCGGCGTGGCCCGCGGTCGCGTCCTCGTAGGCGGAGATAACGGCGGCGCGCAGGCGCTCGACGTCGGCCAGCAGGTCGGGGCCGCCTGCCTCGGTGAGCACGCGCCCGAGCAGGCTGCCCAGGAAGCTGACGTCGGCGCGCAGGTCGGTGTCGACCGCCCCCCGGACGTCGTCTCGGCTGGCTCCGTCGGGTCGCTTCGCGGTGTCGGTGTCGGTCACGGGACCATCATGGACGAACTCGGGGGCAGATGACGCCGTGTGCCGAGAAGGCAGCGCGAGGCGGACGGCTGCGAGGATGGCCGGGTGACCGACGAGACCCCCCTCCGCCGCCCGCGACGCCGACCCGACGTCACCCAGCTCGACCTCGTCGGCGGCCCCGAGGCCGTCGCCGTGACCCTGCACGAGCCCGACCCGCGCTGGCCCGAGCTCTACCGTGAGCACGAACGGCGCATCGTCGCGGCCCTCGCGACGACCGGCACGCGGGCGCAGGTCGAGCACATCGGCTCGACGTCCGTGCCCGGCCTGGCCGCGAAGCCGATCGTCGACGTCGTCGTCGCGGTCGAGGACGTCACCGCCGAGGAGGACTGGCTCGAGCCCCTGCTCGCCGCCGGCTACCTGCTGCGCGTGCGCGAGCCGGGGCACCGGCTGGTGCGCACGCCGGAGCGCGACGTGCACGTGCACGTCTACGACCGCGGCGCTCCTGCGGTGGCCGACTACCTCCTCCTTCGTGACCACCTGCGCCGTGACGACGCCGACCGGGCCCTCTACGAGCGGACGAAGCGCGCCCTGCTCGAGCGCCGCTGGGACGACATGAACGACTACGCCGACGCCAAGACCGACGTCATCTCGGCGATCAAGGGCCGGGCGAGGGAGGCGCGCGAGGGCTGACGGGACCCGCCCCCGCAGCTACGCTGCCGCCATGGACCGCAACGGCCGCATCTACGAGACCGCGTTCGCCGACGTGTACCCGCTCTACGTCGCGAAGGCCGAGCGGAAGGGCCACACGCGCGCCGAGGTCGACACGGTGGTCACGTGGCTGACCGGCTACGACGACGCCCGGCTCGCGGAGCACCTGGCTTCACGGACCACGTTCCGCGAGTTCTTCGCCGCCGCCGAGCTGAACCCGCGGGCGTCGCTCGTGACCGGCGTGATCTGCGGCGTGCGCATCGAGGAGCTCGACGACGAGCTGATGCAGCAGATCCGCCGGCTCGACAAGCTCGTCGACGAGGTCGCGCGGGGGCGCGCCATGTCGAAGGTGCTGCGCGAGGGCTGAGATCGCTCGCCGGGCTGCCAGCCAGCCCGAGCCGGTTGACTGGGCTGCATGAAGACGCTCATCGTCACCGCCCACCCTGACCCTGAGTCGCTCACCGCCGGCATCGCCGAGCAGCTCCGGACGGCGCTGGAGCCCGGTGACGTCGAGGTCGCCGATCTCGCCGCCGAGGACTTCGACCCGCGGTTCGGCGCCGCTGACCGGCACAGCTACCGGGTCGGCGGGGAGTTCTCACCTGACGTCCTGCGGGAGCACCGCCGACTCGACGCCGCCGACCACCTCGTGCTCGTCTTCCCGGTCTGGTGGTGGTCGATGCCGGCCCTGCTCAAGGGCTGGGTCGACCGGGTGTTCGTGAACGGCTGGGCGTTCGACGTGAGCGCGCCGGACGCGGAGGGCGGGATGCGACGCAACCTGGGCGGGCTCACGATCCACCTCCTCCTCGTGGCCGGCGACAGCGCCTCCACCTACGAGAGGCACGGCTACGAGCAGGCTCTCGAGACGCAGATCGGGCACGGGATCGTCGACTACGTCGGCGCCCGACGCGGAGCCACGGCGTGGGTGCACGACTCCGAGCGCGACGACGACGCGGGTCGGCGGAAGGCGGTCGAGGAGGCGGTGGCCCAGGTGGCTGCGGCGGTCCGGGGCGCCTGAGGCGCCCCCGGTCGTTCCTCTGAGCGAACTCCGAGCCTGATCTGAGCGAACTCCGAGCTACGAGCCGTGACGCCGTCCTAGCATCGAGTCACCGAGTTGAGCCACAGCGACTCAACTCTCGACAGACACCGACTCCGTCACGGAAGGGGACTCTTCATCATGGCAATGACCTTCGATCCTTTCACCGAGCTCGACCGCCTCGCCGGCAGCCTGCTCGCGACGCGGCAGGGCCCGCGGCAGATGCCCGTCGACCTGTACCGCGACGGCGACCGCTACGTGCTGTCCGCCGACATGCCGGGCGTCGACCCGGGCAGCGTCGACGTCGACGTCGACGGCCAGGTGCTCACCGTCAAGGCGCAGCGCACGGCCGACGCCCGCACCGGCGCGCAGTGGCTCGCGAAGGAACGCCCGCACGGCTCGTACCTCCGCCAGTTCAGCCTCGGCGAGGGCGTCGACGCGAGCGGCATCTCGGCCCACTACGACGCCGGCGTCCTCTCGATCGTCATCCCGGTGACGCAGAAGGCCGCCCCGCGCCGCATCGAGGTGACGACCAGCCCGGCTGCGGCCGTCGAGACGGGCTCCGGGTCCGGCGCCGGCACGACGCAGGCCGGGTCCGAGTCGGCTCGCGCCGATGCCGACGCGGCGTCGACGAGCGCGTAGGAGGCGCGGGTGAGCACGTTCGCGCTGCAGGCGCTCGCCGAGACCGTCGGTGAGCACCGGGTCTACTGGGACCCGTCGGCGGACGACGACGACTGACCCGTCTCGCGCCTGGACCTCGAGCACCCCGTAGTGGACCGTGCACCCCGTCGTTCTGGGGTGCATCGTCCACTACGGGGTGCTTCGCGCTGGCGACGACGGCGACGGCGACGGCGTGCGCCGCCGCTTGTCAGCGGCGCGAGACCCGCTCGTCGCCGCCGACGATCGTCCGCACGGTGTCGGTCGAGATGCGGTCGTCGCGTGCCGGTCCCGTCGTCTCGGCCGCCGCCTCCTCGGCACCGGCTCCCGTGGCGGCCGCGTGGGCCGCGTCGCCGTGGCCGTCGGCGCTCATCGTCGACTCGTCGAAGGGCGAGTCGCCGGCGAGCACACGCGCGACCTGGTCCGTGTCGACCTCGCGGGTCCAGGTGCCGACGAGCAGCGTCGCGACCGCGTTGCCGGTGAAGTTCGTCAGGGCGCGGGCCTCGGACATGAAGCGGTCGATGCCGACGATCACGCCCACCCCGTCGACGAGGTCGGGCCGGTGCGCCTGCAGGCCGCCGGCGAGGGTCGCGATGCCGGCTCCCGTGACGCCCGCGGCGCCCTTCGAGGCGATCATCATGAAGAGCAGCAGCGAGAGCTGCTCCCCCACGCTCAGCGGCGTGCCCATCGCGTTGGCGATGAACAGCGACGCCATCGTCAGGTAGATCGCCGTGCCGTCGAGGTTGAACGAGTATCCGGTGGGCACCGTGATGCCGACGACGGGCTTCGAGACGCCGAGGTGCTCCATCTTCGCGATGAGGCGGGGCAGGGCCACCTCGCTCGACGACGTCGACACGATCAGCAGGTACTCGCGGCCGAGGTAGCGCATCACCCGGAAGATGTTGATGCCCGTGACGAGCTTCAGCACCGTGCCGAGCACGCCCGCGACGAACACGATGCAGGTGACGTAGAACGCGACCATCAGGGTCGCGAGGGCGACGATCGCCGCGACGCCGGTCTCGCCGACGACGGCCGCGATGGCGCCGAACGCGCCGATCGGGGCGACCCACATGATCATCGCGAGGATGCGGAACACCAGCACCTGCAGGTTGCGGACCCCCTCGAGGATCGTCGCGCCGCGCGCGCCCATCCGCTGCAGCGCGAAGCCGACGAGCAGGGCGACGAAGAGCGTCTGCAGGATCGAGCCGCTGGTCAGCGACGAGACGAGCGTCTCGGGGATGATGCCGAGCAGGAAGCCGGCCGTGCCGCCCGCCTCCTCGCTCGCCGGCGCCTCGTAGCCGGTGCTGCCGACCATCAGCCCCTCGCCGGGGTGGATCAGGTTGCCGACGACGAGGCCGATCGCCAGGGCGAAGGTCGACATCGCGATGAAGTAGCCGAGGGCGAGCCCGCCGACCTTGCCGACCGTCGCCGCCTTCGCGATCGAGCCGACGCCGAGCACGATCGTGCAGAAGATCACCGGCGCGATCATCATCGAGATCAGCGAGACGAACGCGGTGCCGATCGGCTTCAGCTGCACCGCGACGTCGGGCGCCGTCAGGCCGACGAGGATGCCGGCCCCGACCGCGACGATCACGGCGATGTAGAGCCAGTGCGACTTCTCGATCCGCCGGAGGCGCGAGAGGGGCGAACGGTGAGGCTCGCCCCCGAGGGCGGTGCCGTCGGCGCTCGACGGGCGGGGAGTGCGGGGAGAAGGCGTCTTTGCCATCGGTGGTCCTCGTGCTCGTGACCGGGACGACGTCGTCGCCGGTCGGCGGGGTGGATCGGGCCAGCATGACCTCGGTGCCTCCGCCGCACGAGCTTGCGTTCATAGTGTTCGCGGCGGCCGCCGGGGCCCCGACGCCGCAGGCAGCCGCGCGCCCGCGCCGCGGGCGGCTCGCGTCGGCGGCGGTCGCTAGTGTGGCGCCATGACCGACGACGACGTCACCACGAAGACCGTCCAGCTGCGCCGCTACGAGCTCGCCCCCGGGGTGCTCGACGACTTCGTCGCCTGGTTCGCCTCCCGGCTGGTGCCGGCCCGCACCTCCTCGGGCTTCACGATCGAGTTCGCCTACGCCGACCGCGACGTCGAGGAGTTCACCTGGGCCGTCAGCGCTCCCGGCGACGCCGAGGCCTTCCTCGCGCTCGAGGCCGAGTACCTGGCGTCCGAGGCACGAGCCGCGGCGTTCGCCGGGGAGCCGACGCGCGTCGCCGTCTCGCACGTGCGGCTGGTCGAGCCCGTCGTCTAGGCGACCGGACCGTCCGGCAGTCCGATGCGCCGCGCCAGCATCGCCACCCGACTGTTCGCCCTGCAGGTCGTCGGCGTCGTCGTGCTCGCCCTCGTCGCCGGGGCGTGGCAGTGGACGAGCGCGCGCACCGACACCGAGCGTGCCGCGGCCGCTCGCTGCACGGCCCTCGCGACCTCGATCGCCGACAACCCGTTCGTGCTCGAGGCGCTCGGCACGGACGACCCGTCCGCGTCGCTCGAGCCGTACGCGCTCGACCTGATGCGAGACACCGACACCGACTTCGTCACCGTGATGACGCCCGACCGCACCCGACTCACGCACCCTGACCCTGCCGAGATCGGGCGGCCGTTCATCGGCACGATCGACCCTGCGCTCGCCGGGCGGTCGTTCACGGAGACGTACTCGGGCACGCTCGGGCCGTCGGTGCGCGCCGTGGTGCCGGTGCGGGGCGACGACGGAGAGGTCGTCGCCCTCGTGGCCGCCGGCGTGACCGTCGACAGCGTCTCCGCGGCGCTCGGCCAGCGCCTCCCGCTGCTCGTCGGCGGGGCCCTCGCGACCGTAGCCCTCGGGGCGCTGGCGGCGTGGCTGCTCAGCCGCCACCTCCGGCGGGTCACCCGTGGCCTCGGCGCCGAGGAGCTCGGCCGGGTCAGCGATCACCACGAGGCGGTGCTGCACTCGGTCGGCGAGGGGCTCGTGCTCGTCGACGACCAGGGGCGGCTCACGCTCGCGAACGACCACGCGGCGCTCCTGCTCGGGCTGCCGTCGCTCGTCGTCGACGTCGCCGGGCGGCCCTTGCCGGTCGCGGAGCTCGCTCTGCCGACGTC
>NZ_CAUPYL010000067.1:0-11876 GCF_963515265.1 uncultured Frigoribacterium sp. | reverse complement strand
CCCCGCGGGTGCGCCAGCCCCCCTCGGGGACGGGCGGCTGCTCCCGCCGGTTGAGGACGACGGAGGCGCGGGCCGGCCCGGTCGCCGTGGCCAGCCAGGCTCCCCCGGCCTCGCGGTCGTGCAGGCCCTCGACGCGGTCGCCGAGCTCGGGCCACCAGGCGGCAGGAGGATCCCAGGGGCGGTCGGCCGATTCGTCGCGGAGCCCGAGGAACACCACCGGCCACTCGGCCCCGGGGGCGACGGACACGACGACGGTGCACACGGTGCTGCCTCCTCCGCCACGATCCGTCGGGATGCGGCATCGTGGTGGCTGCAACGCTACCCGCCGACGGGCACCAGCTCGGCGGCCGACCGACAGGGGCACCACCGTGACCGACAGCACTGCCGACACCGTCGCGACAGCAGCAGCAGACGACGACGCCGGCGCGGGTGTCCGACGCCTGACCGTCGTCGTCGGCATCTGCGGGGGCATCGCCGCCTACAAGGCCGTGTCCGTGGTGCGCGAGCTCGTCCTCCGGGGCCACGACGTGCACGTCGTCCCCACGGAGGCGGCCCTCCAGTTCGTGGGCGCCCCCACCCTCGAGGCGATCAGCCGCAACCCCGTGCACACCTCGGTCTTCGACGACGTCGCGCAGGTCCGCCACGTCGCCCTTGGCCAGCAGGCCGACCTGATCGTCGTGGCGCCGGCGACCGCGCACACCCTCGCGAAGCTCGCGCACGGGCTGAGCGACGACCTGCTGGGCACGACCGTCCTCGCGAGCACGGCGCCGCTCGTCGTCGCGCCGGCCATGCACACGCAGATGTGGCGGGCGGCCTCGACCGCCGACAACGTGGCGCTGCTCCGTGCTCGGGGCGTCGTCGTGGTCGGTCCCGACGACGGCCCGCTGACCGGCGGCGACAGCGGCCCCGGGCGCCTGAGCGAGCCCGACGTGATCGTCGACGAGGCGCTCGCGGTCGTCGCGGGCCGGGCCGAGGAGGCGCGACGCCGTGACCGGGCCGGTCGCGACCTCGCCGGCCGCGTCGTCGTCGTCACCGCCGGCGGGACTCGCGAGCCCCTCGACCCGGTGCGCTGGCTCGGCAACCGCTCGAGCGGCAAGCAGGGCCTCGCCGTCGCCCGCGAGGCCACGGCCCGTGGCGCCCGTGTGGTCTTCGTCGCGGCCCACGTCGACGACGAGGTCGCGGCTGCGGTCGCGCAGCTGGCGGGCGTCGAGCTGCGGACCGCCGGCACCGCGGCCGAGCTCGACGTCGCCACGACGGCGGCGGCCGAGGAGGCCGACGTCGTCGTGATGGCGGCCGCGGTCGCGGACTGGACGCCCGCCTCCGTCGCCGACGCCAAGCTGAAGAAGGACGACGCGGGCGATCGCCTCACCCTCGACCTGGTGCGGACCGTCGACGTGCTGGCCGGCCTCGTGGCACGGCGCCGGACGGGCCAGGTCGTCGTGGGCTTCGCCGCCGAGACCTCGACCGGACGCGACGACCTGATCGCCCTGGGCCGCCGCAAGCTCGCGCGGAAGCCCGCCGACCTGCTCGTGCTCAACCAGGTCGGCTGGGCCGAGGGCTTCGGCCGGGACGAGTCCGTCGCGGTCCTGCTCGGCCGGGAGGGCGCGGTCGTCGGCGAGTCGAGCGGCACCAAGGCGGACACGGCGCGCGCCCTGCTCGACGCCGTGGTCAGCCTGCTCGGCGCTGCTTGAGCCACAGCACGAGCGTGAAGCTGAAGACGACGAGCACCATCCACGACCCGATCTTGCTGGGGTGCACGATCGACCAGCCGTCGGCCTGCGAGGCGTAGGTCCAGGCGCCCATCAGGGTCGCGGCGTTCTCGGCGATCCAGATGAAGAAGCCGATCAGGGCGAAGGCGACGAGCAGGGGCATCCTCCGGTCTCGGCTCCGCACCCGGAACGTGACCCCCTTGCGTCCCAGCAGCACGACGGCCACGCCGAGCAGCGCCCAGCGCAGGTCGACGAACCGGTGGTTCGTGAAGAAGTTGACGTAGAAGGCGACCGCGAGGGCGAGGGTCGGCAGCATCCGCAGCCGGTCGACCCGCAGGTCGAGACGCCGCCAGGCCTGGCAGACGTAGCTGCCCACCGCCGCGTACATGAAGCCGCTGTAGAGCGGGACGTCGCCGATCCGCAGCACGCCGGGCTCGGGGTACGACCACGACCCGACCGCCACCTTGAACACCTCGAGACCGAGGCCGAGCAGGTGGAACAGGCAGATCACGACGAGCTCGTCACGGGTCTCGAGCCGGGTCGCGACGAAGACGACCTGCACGAGCACGCACCAGACCAGCATCGCGTCGTAGCGCGGCAGCCCGACGTCGACGACGCTCGTCAGGGCGAGGCCCGCGAGCACGGCCACGGCGAACGCGCACGAGAGCGCCTGCTGCACGCCGAACGCGACGAGGTCGCGACCGGCCTCGAGGAGGCGGTCGGCGCCTCCTGCGCGGCTGCCCGCGACGTATCGTGCACCGGTCACGACGACCTCCCCCCGACGCCGTGGGGTCGGCGTCGGCTCGACGCTACGAGCAGCGGACCCGACGGCGCGTCGTCCTCGGGGAGCATCTCGTTCGTCCGTCGTGAGGAGATCGACATGTGTCGTGGGCGGGGGACGTCGACCGCCGACCGGGGGACGTCGACTTGCGCGTTAACCTCCGTGCGACACAATGCCCCCGTGAGCAAGAAGATCGACGCAGCCCTCAAGTCCCTCGTCAAGGCCCTCGAGCACCACGGCGAGGTGATGAGCGACCGTCCCGTCAGCGCCAAGCGCGCCGGGCGGGCCACGGAGAAGGTGCGCCAGGCCGCCTCGGCCTACACGCAGGTCGTCGCCGACAAGACGGGCCAGCCGAACCCCTTCATCGACTTCCTCGACCCGGAGACCGTACAGTCGCTGCGCGGCGAGCGGGACGCCATCGCCACGAAGAAGACGAAGAAGCACGACGACTAGCGGGCTCGCCGCGGCGGCCCGGCCGCCGCGGCCCTGCCCTCGGACGTGCCCGCCTCAGCCGCAGCGTCAGTCGATCGCCGCGACGGCGACCGCCTGTGCCGTGATCGCGAGGCAGACGCCGTCGCCCACGGCGCGACGCCGGTCGGCCCGGTGGTCGAGGGTGATCAGCACGTCGCCCGCCGTCCGCACGACGGTGCGCACGGTGGCCCCGCGGAACGACACCTGCTCGACCGTGCCGGCGAGGCCCCGGTCGGCGAAGACCACGTCCTCCGGCCGGACGTAGGCCCAGACCGGGCCGTCCGCGCAGACGCCGACGGCCGGCACCTCTCCCCCGGGCAGCCGGACCCGCCCCGAGACGACCTCCGAGCGAAGCCGGTTGCTCGTCCCGACGAACTCGGCGACGAACTGCGTCGCCGGCGTCGCGTAGAGCTCCTCGGGCGCGCCGATCTGCTCGATCCCGCCGGCGCGCATGACGGCCACCCGGTCGGCGACCGCCAGAGCCTCCTCCTGGTCGTGGGTGACGAACAGCGTGGTGATCGAGAGCTCACGCTGGATGCGCCGGATCTCGTCGCGGAGCTGGACGCGCACCTTGGCGTCGAGGGCGCTCAGCGGCTCGTCGAGCAGCAGCACGCGCGGCCGGGTGACGAGCGCGCGGGCGAGCGCGACGCGCTGCTGCTGGCCGCCCGACAGCTGGTGCGCGTACCGGGCGCCGAGGGCGCCGAGCCCGACGAGGTCGAGCATCTCGCCGGCGCGCGTCGCCCGCTCAGCCCGGCCCACGCGCCGCATCCGCAGGCCGAACTCGACGTTCTGCTGCACCGTCAGGTGCGGGAACAGCGAGTACGCCTGGAACACCATGCCGACGTCCCGGCGGTGCGTGGGGACGCCGACCACGTCGCGGCCGTCGATCGAGACGGACCCGCTCGTCACGGCCTCCAGGCCGGCCAGGCTGCGGAGCGCCGTGGTCTTGCCGCAGCCCGACGGGCCCAGCAGCGCGACCAGCTCGCCCGCGCCGAGGTCGAGGTCGAACCCGGTGAGCGCGCGGTGTCCCGCGTACTCCTTCACCACGGAGCGGAAGGCGACGGCGGCGCCCACAGGAGCGGTCGACGTCGCGGAGGCGGCGGCGGGCCGCTCGGGCAGGGTGGCGGTCACGAGAGGGCCTTCCGGGAGGTGGAGGAGGGAGCGGCGGGACGCGCCGTGCCGATCGAGCCGACCCGGCCCATCACGACGAGGAGCACGAATGCGAAGGCGAGCGCGAGCAGGGCCACGATCACGGCGGCGAACGGGTCGCTGCGGCTGATCTGCACGAGCGAGGTCTGCAGGGTGACGCGGTTCAGCAGGGAGGAGATCGTGTACTCGCCGAGGACGACGGCGACGGTGATGAAGGCCGCGGCGAGCAGCCCGCGACGGAGGCTCGGCACGACGACCAGCGCGAGGGTCGAGAGCCAGCTCGAGCCGAGCGTCCGAGACGCCTCGGTCAGGGTCCGCAGATCGGTCGCCGAGAGGTCCGACTGCACGGCCCGGTAGGCGTAGGGCAGCACGGTGACCCCGTAGGCGAGGGCGAGGGTCCAGGCCCCCGAGCCGAGGAGGCGGGCCACGACCGAGTACACCGGCGCGAGCCCGACGACGAGCACGATCGCCGGGACCGTGATCGGCACCAGGCAGACGAACTCGAGCACGCGCGACAGCCGCGGGTACCGCAGGTGGACCAGCACCATCGCGGGCACGAGCATCACGAGGACGAGCACGGCGGTCACGACCGCGAGCACGAGGCTGTTCGTCACGCCCTCGACGAGGTTCCGGTAGGCGCGGCCGTTCTCCGGGTCGGCCAGGGCGAGCCAGTGGCCGAGGTCGTGGCCGGTGCCGTCGGCGCTCCGCAGCGAGAACGCGACCATGGCGGCGATCGGCACGGCGAAGACCAGGCCGATGACGACGAGGGCCGCGCGACGGGCGGCGGGCGAGGCGGCGCCGGGGCCGCTGCCGCGGGTCGTGCGGCGGCCGACCGCGCTCATCGCGTCCACCGGTCGGTGCGGCGCTGCAACAGGGAGTAGCCGACCATGAGCACGACCATCACGAGCACCATCCCGAGGGCGAGCACGCCGGCCACGTTCTCGCGGCCGAGCACGGTCTCGCTGACGAGGGCGGCGCGGATCTGCAGCGGCACGATCTGCGAGCCCTGGCTGATCAGGGCCGCGGCGGTCGCGTACGACGAGAACGCGTTGGCGAAGAGGAGGAGCAGGCTGCCGGCGAAGGCGGGCGCCAGCACCGGGACGACGACGCGCAGCAGGTGCTGGCGGGACGTCCCGCCCAGGGTGGCGACCGCCTCCTGCCACTGGGGCTTGAGCCCGGTGACCGCGGGCATGAAGGTGATGACCATCAGCGGCACCTGGAAGTACAGGTAGGGAAGCAGGAGACCGGGTACCTCGTAGATCCACGCCCCGCCCGCGAAGATGTCGACGCCCGCTCGCGTCAGGAGCAGCTGCGTGACGACGCCCTGGATGCCGATCGTCGCGGTGAACGCGAAGGCGAGCATCACGCCGCCGAACTGGGCGAGCACGCTGGCGGCGCCGTCCACGAGGCTGCGGACCAGCCCGTCGGGGCGCAGGGCGGTGAGGCCCCAGCAGACGACGGCGCCGACGACCGCTCCCCCGACGGCCGTCACGCCCGAGACGAGGAACGAGCTGACGAAGGTGCGGAGCACGACGGGGTCGCCGAGCGCCGTCAGGTTCGACAGCGTGGGCCGGCCGTCGCCGTCGACGAGGCCTGTGCCGAGCGCGAGCAGGCACGGCAGCAGGAGGAACGCCAGGACGTACAGCACGAACGGCGTGAGCCCCCACCACGCCGCGGGACGGCGCCGGGCCCTCGTGGGCACGACGCCGTCCGGGGTGACGGAGGCCTGGGGGACGGTCTCCGCCAGGGTGGTCACGATCAGCCGATCGCCGCGGCCCACGACTGCGCGAGCAGGGCCGAGGCGGCCTCGGTCTGCTCGCTCGTCAGCTGCACGGTGTCCTCGGGCTGCTCGCCGACGGCGTCCAGGGCGTCCTGGTCGACGGTGCCGGCCTCGACCATCGCGGCCAGGCGGACGGGGTAGGCGCCGGCGGCGAGGTACAGGTTCTGCGCCGTGTCGCCCATGATGAACTCCTGCCACAGGCGCGCGGCGGCCGGGTGCGGCGCGTCGACGTTGATCGCCTGGTTGTAGTAGCTGGCGAGGGCCGTGCCGGGCAGCACGGCGGTCTTCCAGTCACGGCCGCCCGCGTCGGCCGCGGCGGCGAGGTTGTTGTAGCTCCAGTCGAAGACGACCGGCGTCTCGCCCGAGGCGATCGTCGCCGGGGTCGGGTCGGTCGGCAGGAAGTTGCCGGCGTCGGCCAGCTGACCGAAGAAGTCGATGCCCGGCTGGACGTCGTCGGCGCTGCCGCCGTCCTGCAGGGCGGCCCACTGGACGGCGGCCGCGGCGGCGCCCGCCTGGGTCGGGTCGCCGTTGATCGCGATCTTTCCCTTGTAGTCGTCGCCGAGCAGGTCGTCGAGGCTGGTGGGCTCGGGGACGGCGTCCGCGTCGTAGCCGACCGACATCAGGCCCGTGTAGTCGTAGACCCAGGTGCCGTCGGCGTCCTTGTGGTCGTCGGCGATGTCGTCCCACGTCGTCACCTTGTAGGGCGCGAACTGGTCGGTGTTCGCCAGCGCGACGGCCGAGCCGAGGTCGAAGACGTCGGGGGCGCCGTCCTGCCCCTTCAGGTTCTGCGCGGCGGTGATCTCCTCGGCGCTCGACACGTCGGGGCTGTCCGAGTTGACCGTGATGTCGTACTCGGCCTCGAAGGCGTCGATGATCTTCCCGTAGTTGGCCCAGGTGTCGGGCAGGGCGATGACGTTGAGCTCGCCCTCCGCCTCGGCGGCGGCGACGAGGGCGTCCATGCCGCCCAGGTCGGCGGCGCTGGTCGCGGTGGCGGCGTCGGTGCCGGAGGCGCCTGCCGTGTCGGACGCGTCGGCGGAGGCCGAGCAGCCGGTCAGGCCGAGGGCGAGGGCGCCGAGGGCGGCGGCGGCGGCGAGGTGTCGCTTGTCGATCACGGGTGGGTCCTCCTGGTGCTCGGCCGCCGGTCGCGTTCTGGGGATCAGCTCGCGGAGGGGCGTCGGTCGGCCTGCGTGCACGGTAGGGAAGCCCGGCGTCGGTCCGGGGGGCGCCGGGTGGAGCGCGGGTGAACGGTCGATGGCGCGCGGGCCTGCGGCCGCCGGGCGTCGCCGTCTCGGGTCAGCCCGCCCCGGTCTTGCCTGCCTGGGTCAGCCCCAGCCGCCCAGGTAGGCCGCGAGCGAGGGCTCGCCCTCGACGCGCTCGCACCAGGTCGCCGCGACGCGGCGGGTCTCGAAGAACTCCTCGGTGTCGTGGAGCCGGGCGCGGGCCTCGGCGCGGCTCGAGCGGATGCGCAGGACCGGGGCGCCGCCTCCTTCGTCGGGTGTGCCGTCCGGCCCGTCGCCCGTCGCTTCCTCCGTGACCTCGACGGTGCCGAGGGCCCCGACGCCGACCGAGCTGACCGCCTCGAGCAGGGGGGCAGCGTCGCGGACGCGCGCCGGGGCCGGCAGGTCGACGGTCACCCGCGCCGTGCGCGTCGCCTTGGCGGCCACCTCGTCCGAGGCGCCGACGACCCGCGCGTCGGCGGCGAAGACGGACAGGTGCTCGTCGGGCACCACGACGACGGAGCCGGGCAGCGCGGCCAGGACGGTGTCGACGCAGAGCCAGGCAGTGCCCGCCGATGGCGCCGCGGCGAGCCGCACCAGCACGTCGGGGGTCGCCCCGCGCAGCCCTCGCGGCCGCGAGCCCTCGACGGGGACGAGCCCGCTGAGCACGAGCGTCTCGCCGTTCTTCTGCCGCTGGCGGTCGACCGAGTCGCGGCCGGCCCAGTCCGGGCCGTCGTGCCAGGCGACGGCAGCCGGTTCGTGGGCGAGCAGCGCGCCCCCGCGCCAGGCACGCCAGGCCCACTCCCAGTCCTCTCCGCCGTAGGTCGTGAAGTCCTCGTCGAAGCCGCCGACGGTCTCGAGGAACGAGCGGGAGCACGCGAGCACGGCGCCGATGACGTGCCGGTACGAGCGGTCGTCGGCGTCGAGCAGGTCGCGGCTGGCGCGGTAGGCGTCGTCGAGCCAGCGCGGGGCGGGCAGCTCGTGCCGTGGCCCCTCCTGCTCGACAGGGGCGTCGACGGCGACGCCGCCGAAGTCGGCGTGGCGCCTCGTGCCGACGACGACGGCCTCCGGCGCGAGGGCGGGCAGCCTCGACATGGCCGTCACCCAGCCGGGCTCGGGCGCCGTGTCGGCGTCGAGGAAGCAGAGCACCTCGCCCGTCGACGAGCGCACCCCGAGGTTGCGGGCGGCGGAGAGGCGGAAGCCCTCGTCGGCCTGGACGACCAGCCGAACGCCGGCCGGCACCCGGGGTGCCTCGGGCGAACCGTCGTCGACCACGACGACCTCGAGCAGTTCCGCCGGGTGGTCCTGCCGCGCGAGGGCGGCGAGGGTCCGGTCCAGCTCGGCCTGCTGGCGGTAGTGGGCCACGACCACGGAGACGGTCGGCAGCGGGTCGGGCACGAAGCCGTCGAGCAGGTCCCAGCGGTTGCCCGGGACTCCCCTGCGCTGCCTCGGGGACCGGCCGGGCGCCTCCTCGTCTCGTCGCTCGTCGGTCACGACGTGGCTCCCGTGCGCTCGCGGCCGGCCTGGTCGCGGCCGGGCCGCTCGCGTCCGGCCCACCACGCGAGGTACGCCGCCGCGACGTCGTCGATGTCGGGCGCCGTCCGGGCGTCGGGAGCCAGCCAGGTGGACCCCGGGTCGGCGACGGCCCGCGCGACGGCCTCCGCGAGGGCGTCGGGATCGTCGTCGATCAGGGTGAGGGTGCCGGGCCGGAGCGCCGCCATCTCGCGGGAGTACCGCGTGTCCGGCACGATCGGGCGTCGCCCGGCGCCGATCCAGGTCGCGATCGACCCCGACGCCGAGACGTGCCGGTGCACGGCGACCGGCACGGAGGCGCGGCGGCAGCGGTCGAGGAGCACCGCGTCGTCGAGGTACCCGGTCACGTCGAGGACGACCCCGAGGGAGGCGGCGTCCGACACGAGCTGGTCGGTCTCGGCCTCGTGCCCCGCGCTGGCACGGCCGAGCGCGGTGACGCGCAGCGACCCGGCCGCGTCGTCCCCGCGGGCCCGCAGCCTGGCGACGGCGTCGACGAGTTCCGCATGGCCCTTGCCGGGGTAGACGAAGCCGATGACGGCGGCGGTGCCGTCGGCCGCGGGCCGTCCGGTCAGCAGCGGGGCGAGGTCCACGGGGAGCGGGACGACGCCGGGTCGCACCCCGTCGGTCGTGAACTCGGCGAGCAACAGCGCCTCGTGCTCGCTGTTGACGACCGTGCCCGCCGCGGCCTCGACCACGCGCCGGTAGCAGTCGCCACGCCGGACGAGGTTCCGCTCGCCGTCGGACGGCTGCGGCAGGTCGTGCAGGGTGACCGTCAGGGCGACACGGCCGGCGAGGTCGACGAGGCGGTCCGCGGCGTCCTCGGGCGACGTCGCCCACAGCCGGTCGGTGAAGTGCACGTGGGCCGAGGCGGGCGGCCTGGGCCCGGTCAGGTCGGACGGGGAGACCGCGAGGTCCCGACCCGTGCGGCGGGCGACCGCGTCGGCGACGCGCCGGGCGAGGACCGTCACGCCGTGCTGCGGGTCGTCGGTCACGACGAGGGCAGGTGCCTCCGGGTGCGACGCGGTGCGGCCGTCGGCGCTCACGCGAGCCCCAGCAGCGCCAGGGAGTCGGCGTGGCGGGCGAGGCCGGCGTCGACGACCTGCGGCTCGCGCTCGTACCACCGGAGATGCGCCTCCCGGACCTCCTCGCGGGGTACCCGGGTGCCCTCGACGATCCAGTGGTCGGTGGCCTCGTCGTCGAGCCCGAAGGCGTCGACGACCGCCTGCAGCCGCGGCGCGTGGACGCTGTCGAGCAGCTGCCGTCCCGGGTCGACGACGTGCTCGGGCAGCCCCAGGCGATCGCGGACGCGGGACGCGAGCGCCGTCCACACGGGGTTGCCCGGGTGGTTGAGGGTGCGCATCTGCGCGAACGACGGGTCGTCGAACAGGTCGGACGCGACCACCGCGTCGTGCGCCTCCTCGCGCTTCCGCAGCTCGTGCAGCGAGAGCGCGGCGACCGACCGGACCGACTCGGCGTCCAGCCGTGGGACCGGGGGCGTCGTGCCGTCACGCCGGGCGGCCGCCTCGGCCAGCACGACGAGGTCGTGGTAGTCGACCAGCGGCGGCACCAGCGACGGGTCGTTCGGCGGCCGGACGATCGCCGACGTCGGGTAGAGGCCCGCGAAGCGGACGACGGGCACGGCGACGACGCGTGCCCCGGCGCCGAGACGGCCGGTCAGCTGCCGCGTGCCGAGCGGGAGGTCGTGGTAGTCGTCGCGCACCGGCTGGGAGACCAGCACGGAGGCACGGGCCAGCCAGCGGTCCAGGTGCGGCAGGTCTGCGGTGACGAGCTCGTGAACAGCAGGTGTCCGGACGGTGCGGAGGCCGCCCCCGTCGAGCGCGACCCGGAGCGACTCGGCCTGGCAGTTGCCGATCACGACGGCCACGGGACCGTCGCCCTCGGGCTCGCCGAGACCGTAGAAATGCCCGTAGTGCCGGGTGCGGCCGTCGACGGCCGGGGTGTGCTGGGTCATGGTGCCTCTCCGTGGCGTCCCGCAGGTGGCAGACGCGACGACCCCATCGTGCTGGATGGCGCCCCGTGAGGGCCACTCTGCGTCACCGGGCACAGAGGCCCTTCTCCGGCTATGGTGCAGGAAGGCCGCTCCCATCGGCCCCCTCCCTCGACGCGAACCGGGCCCCCGGTCTCCCCAGGGTCCCCGAGTCGCCCCGGCTCACCTCCCGACGGTCTGCCCGACCGTCGCGCCCCGACTGAGCCGAGGAGGCCCGATGATCGACACCCCGCCGCCCGCCCGCGACGCCCTGCGCGTCGCGTCCGTGCCCGCCGGCCACCCCTACGTCCGCCACCTCGAGCCGGCCGACGACTCCGCCGTCGCCCGGGTCGTGGTCCGTCTCGCCGACCCGCTACCCGACCCCGCCGAGCCCGCCCGCTGGTGGCCGCCCGTCGTGCTCGACGCCGGCTGGATCGCCGAGCACGCCGCCCAGGTCGACGTGCTGCACGTGCACTTCGGCACCGAGTCGTACGACCTCGAGCACCTCCGCCGCGTCGTCGACGCCGCCCGTGCCGCACGGCTGCCGATCGTCCACACCGTGCACGACCTCGTGAACCCACAGCTGGCGGACCAGGCGCCGCACCTCGCCCACCTGGGCCTGCTGGTCGCCGAGTCCGACGAGCTGCTCACGCTGACGGCGGGGGCCGCGGACGAGGTCGAGCGCACCTTCGGGCGCCGGCCCGTCGTCGTGCCGCACCCGCACCTCCTCCCCCTCGACTCGGTCGCGCCGACCGGCACCTCGCACGACGAGGTCGTCGTCGGCGTCAGCCTGCGCGACCTGCGTCCCAACGTCGACGGACCGGGCTCCGTCGTGACCCTGATCGCGGCCGCCGGGCTCCTGGCCGAGGCCGGTCGGCCCGTCGTCGTGCGGGTCGACGTCAACGAGCGCGTCCGCGACGCCGCGGCGCTCGCCGAGGTGCAGGCCCTCGTCGCGGACGCCCCCGGCCACCTCGACGTGTCGCTGGTCGTCCACCCGCGGCTGGACGACGACGAGCTCGCGGAGGCGCTGGCCGACCTCGACGTCGTCGTGCTGCCGTACTCGCACGGGACCCACTCCGGCTGGGTCGAGCTCAGCTGGGACCTCGGCGTCCCCGTCGCGGCGCCGCGGGTCGGCCACGTCGCCGACCAGCACCCCGCCGCCGTGGACACCGCGTCCTTCGACGCCGGCGACGCCGGTCAGCTGGCGGCCGCCGTCTCCTCGCTCGTGCGGGCGCGCGGAGACGCACCC
>NZ_CAUPYL010000066.1:0-12204 GCF_963515265.1 uncultured Frigoribacterium sp. | reverse complement strand
AGGCGAGACCGTCCGTCCGGCCCGCCGGCGGGTGGCCGGCCCCGCGGGGTGGCCAGACCGCGGGTCCGGCCCGGCGGGCGGGCTGGCCGCACGGGCGGTCAGCGCAGATCAGACGTCGATGCGCTCCCGGCTCAGGCCGGCGCCGTCGATGATGAACTCCTTGCGCGGCGCGACCTCGTTGCCCATGAGGAGCTCGAAGACCCGGGCCGCTGCCTCGGCGTCGTCGACCCGCACCCGGCGCAGCATGCGCCCGGAACGGTCCATCGTCGTCGTCGCGAGCTGCTCGGCGTCCATCTCGCCCAGGCCCTTGTAGCGCTGGATCGGGTCCTGGAACTTCTTGTTCGAGCGACGCAGCTTCGCGAGGAGCGTCTGCAGCTCTTTCTCGGAGTAGGTGTAGATCGTCTCGTTCGGCTTGCTGCCGGGGTTGATGACGACGACCCGGTGCAGGGGCGGCACGGCTGCGAAGACGCGACCCTGCTCGATCATCGGGCGCATGTAGCGGAAGAACAACGTGAGGAGCAACGTGCGGATGTGAGCCCCGTCGACGTCGGCGTCGCTCATGATGATGACCTTGCCGTACCGAGCGGCGTCGATGTCGAACGAGCGGCCCGACCCTGCTCCCAGCACCTGGATGATCGAGGCGCACTCGACGTTCGAGAGCATGTCGCTGACCGACGCCTTCTGCACGTTGAGGATCTTGCCCCGGATCGGCAGCAGCGCCTGGTACTCGCTGTTGCGGGCGAGCTTCGCCGTGCCCAGTGCCGAGTCGCCCTCGACGATGAAGAGCTCGCTGTTGCCGACGTCGTTCGACCGGCAGTCGACGAGCTTCGCCGGCAGGGACGAGTTCTCGAGGGCGTTCTTGCGCCGCTGCGTCTCCTTGTGGGCACGCGCCGCGATGCGCGACTTCATCTCGGAGACGACCTTGTCGAGCACGAGAGCCGTCTGGGCCTTGTCCTCGCGGCGGGCGGACGCGAAGAGCTCGGCGAAGCGCGTCTGGACGACGTTGGCGACGATCGCCCGGACGGCGGGCGTCCCGAGGATCTCCTTCGTCTGGCCCTCGAACTGCGGCTCCGGGAGGCGGACCGTGAGCACGACGGTCAGGCCCGCCATCACGTCGTCCTTCTCGATCTTGTCGGTGCCGACCTTCAACCGCCGTGCCGCGAGCTCGACCTGCTGGCGCATGAACTTGAGCAGCCCCGCCTCGAAGCCCGTCTGGTGCGAGCCGCCCTTCGGGGTCGCGATGATGTTCACGTAGCTGCGGAGGACCGTCTCGTAGCCGCCGCCCCACCGGAGGGCGATGTCGACCTCGCACTCGCGCTCGAGCTCGGTGGCGACCATCGCGCCGCCCTCGGTCAGGACGGGCACCGTCTCCGTGTACGTGCCCGTGCCCGTCATGCGCCAGGTGTCGGTGACCGGGGCGTCGGGGGCGAGGAACTCGACGAACTCGCTGATGCCGCCGTCGAAGCGGTACGTGCTCTCGTGGGGGAAGCCCCCGTCGGTGAGCGACCCGGGCCGCTCGTCGCGGATGCGGAGCGTGAGCCCGGGGATGAGGAACGCCGTCTGACGCGCGCGCCCGGACAGCTCGTCGGGCTGGAAGGACGCGCCACGGGTGAAGATCTGGCGGTCGGCCCAGTACCGGATGCGCGTGCCGGTCACGCCGCGCTTCACCTTGCCCACCTCGCGCAGCACGCTGCCCGAGACGAAAGGCGTGAACGGCGCGTCCGGGGTGGGCGCGCCGTCGTCGGCGAACGTGCCGGGCTCGCCCCGGCGGAACGACATGGCCCACGTCTTGCCGCCACGGTCGACCTCGACGTCGAGCCGCTCGGACAGCGCGTTGACCACGGACGCCCCGACGCCGTGCAGGCCGCCCGACGAGGCGTAGGAGCCGCCGCCGAACTTGCCGCCCGCGTGCAGCTTGGTGAAGACGACCTCGACGCCCGTCAGCCCCGTCTTGGGCTCGATGTCGACGGGGATCCCGCGGGCCGTGTCGCGCACCTCGACGCTGTCGTCCGCGTGCAGGACGACGTCGATGGCGTCGCCGTGCCCGCCGAGTGCCTCGTCGACCGAGTTGTCGATGATCTCCCACAGGCAGTGCATGAGGCCCCGCGAGTCGGTCGACCCGATGTACATGCCGGGACGCTTGCGGACGGCCTCCAGCCCCTCGAGGACCGAGAGGTGGCGAGCCGAGTAGTCCGACGTGGCGATGGTGTTCTCCTGACGCGAGGCAGAGCCGACCGGCGGGAATTCCGGAGGCAGGGGTCTGGTTCCATCCTACGAGCGCCCGCGGACAGTCCCGGGAGGCGCTCGCCCCCCTCCGTCACTACGCGATGAGCGAAATCGGCTCGGATCGCACCCGATACCCGGGAGCGCGTGTTTTGATGAGGTCTTCACATCCGCAGCACCACCGTCAGGAGGAGCATCACATGACTCAGATGGCCACCGACCACACCGCCGTCGACGAGCTCGGCTCCCGCTACCAGCTCTCCGCCGCCGACCGATGCGACAGCTGCGGGGCCCAGGCCTACGTCCGCGTGACCATGGCCAGCGGCGAGCTGCTGTTCTGCGCGCACCACGGTGCCAAGGTCAAGGACAAGCTCCAGCCCACCGCCGTCGAGTGGCTGGACGAGAGCTCCAAGCTCCACGAGCACTGAGCTCGACGACCACGAGGCCGTCCGGGGACCAGCACCCCGGCGGCACGGAGAAGGGCCCGCATCCTCACGGATGCGGGCCCTTCGTCGGTGTCAGGCCACGGACACCCGGTCACATGGCCTTGAACGACCGTTCGAGGTTCTCGCGGATGACGCGCTGCGACTGCTCGGCGTACTCGTCGAGCTTCGCGTGCGCCTCCCCCGCGTGGTACGAGATGCTGCGACGCGTCAGCGCCGCGCGGAGCACCCGGTCGCTCAGAGCCGGGTTGAGGGGCAGCAGCGGCCCCTTGAGCTGCGTCCCGAAGGAGGCGCCGCGCACGACGCCCTCGGCGCCCTCGGTGCCGTTGCCCCCGCCGTGCACCACACGACCGAAGGCCTCGACGTCGGCGCCGAGCTCGAGGTGGGCGGCGTGGTCCTCGAAGCCGAGGAGGGTCAGCTCGTCGCCACCGTAGGTCGTCGTCACCTGGAAGTAGTTCGTCCGGCGCGGGGCACCGCGACGGACCGTGGCGTCGAAGAAACCGATGCCGGGCACGGTCTCGCCCTGCTCGGTGACGACGCCCCGGGTCAGCAGCTCCATGCCGCCGCCGACCCCGATGACGGGGACGCCCGACGCGGCGAAGCCCTCGAGGGCCGGGAGGAGGCGCTGGGCGTCGGCGCTCACCGAGCGCACCCCCGAGAGCGGCCCGTGCCCGAGGAGGACGACGTCGGCCACGGTGGGCACGTCGTCGCCGATCCGGTACTCGACGACCTCGGTCTCGAGGCCGGCGCGCCGCGCACGGGCCACCAGCGTCGTGACGTTGCCCCGGTCGCCGCTGACCCCGAGCTGCTCGGGGTAGAGGTGCACGAGGCGGAGGGTGTCGGCGCTCACGCGGTCTTCTCCAGGTCGGGGTGGCCGAGGATGCGACGGGCCAGCATCATCTGCTCGTAGTTGGTCACGAAGTGCTTCGTGTGGTCGGTGGGCGAGGGCAGCGCACGCATGAGCTTGATCGCCTTCGCGATGTCCTCCTCGATCACGTGCACGGGGATCCCCTCGTGCTCGAGGCGCAGGGCGAGCTGCCAGGCCTTGGCGCCCGCCAGGACGTCGACGTGGTCGAGGCGCGAGAAGTCGATGTCGTAGATCCACGAGATGTCGGGCGTGCCCTCGTCGATCGCGAGCATGACCTGCTCGGCGCCCTGCGGCAGCGCGTCGAGGTTCAGCTGCAGGCTGGCCGCGTTCTTGAACATGATGAACTCGGCCTCGTCGGCGCCGAGCGACATGCGCTCTCCGCGCCCGTAGGCCGGCTTCATCGTGTCGAAGGCACGAGCCACCGCCTCCTGGTCGACGGGCTTCCCGAGGACGACCGACGCGGTCTGCAGCGCCGCCGCCGCGTCGACGGCGTAGTGCAGCCCGCGAGCGGGGAGCCGAACGTCGACGGTGGTCTCGCCGACGCGGATGCGCGCACGGTCGCCGTCCATCGAGACGACCTCGGCCTCGACGGGACGGGTGGAGTCCGCCTCGCGGGAGAAGTCGTTCGCGTTCTGCAGCCCGTTGGGCGCGGCGGCCACGACATCCGGGGCGGCGCCGAAGCGCGTGACCGTCTGGCCGGGCCTCGCCTCGTAGGGCGCCAGGTGCTGGTCGTCACGGTTCGTCACGACGGCGCGCGTCGCCAGGGCCGCGGTGTCGGTCATCATCGCGCCGACGCGCTCGGTCTCGAAGAAGCGGTAGAGCTGGTCGACCTGCACGTTGAGCATGAGCACGGTCGACGGGTGCAGCGACCGGGTCAGCTCGACCGCGAAGGCCTCGTCGACCTCGATCACGCCGATGTCGTGCTTCACGCGGCCGAACGGCGTCACCTCGCGGAGGAACGCCGAGGCGATGCCCTGCGGGAGGTTGGCACCGGTGGGGTTCGTGAAGACGCGGAGGCCGTGGGCCCGCAGCGTCTCGGTCAGCATCATCGTGGTCGTCGACTTGCCGTTCGAGCCGAGGACGAAGACGACGCCCTGCTCGAACTGCGACGAGACGTGGGTGAGGAAGTCGGGCGCCAGCGCGAGGACGGTGCGGCCCGGGTAGGCCGAGCCGCCGCCGCGGAGGCGGGCGACCGCACGGACGAGCCGGCCCGCGAGGACGGGCACGAGGTATCGCACGGGCCTACTCGAGGTAGTCGCGGAGCGACTGCGACCGGGACGGGTGGCGGAGCTTGGCCATCGTCTTGGACTCGATCTGGCGGATCCGCTCGCGGGTCACGCCGAACGTGTCGCCGATCTGGTCGAGCGTCTTCGGCATGCCGTCGCCGAGGCCGAAGCGCATGCGGATGACGCCGGCCTCGCGCTCGGACAGGCTGTCGAGGAGCGACTCGAGCTGCTTCTGGAGCATGGTGAAGCCCACGGCGTCGGCCGGGACGACCGCCTCCGTGTCCTCGATGAGGTCGCCGAACTCGCTGTCGCCGTCCTCACCGAGGGGGGTGTGCAGCGAGATGGGCTCGCGCCCGTACTTCTGGACCTCGACGACCTTCTCGGGCGTCATGTCGAGCTCGCGGCTCAGTTCTTCGGGCGTGGGCTCGCGGCCGAGGTCCTGCAGCATCTGGCGCTGGACGCGGGCGAGCTTGTTGATGACCTCGACCATGTGCACGGGGATGCGGATGGTGCGGGCCTGGTCGGCCATGGCGCGCGTGATGGCCTGGCGGATCCACCAGGTGGCGTAGGTCGAGAACTTGAAGCCCTTGGTGTAGTCGAACTTCTCGACAGCACGGATGAGGCCCAGGTTCCCCTCCTGGATGAGGTCGAGGAACTGCATGCCCCGGCCCGTGTAGCGCTTCGCGAGGCTGACGACGAGTCGCAGGTTGGCCCCGAGGAGGTGGCTCTTGGCCCGCTGGCCGTCGCGCGACACCCAGCGGAGCTCGCGCTCGAGCTCCTTGCTGAGGCCCGTGCTGTGGGAGAGCTTGTCCTCGGCGAAGAGACCGGCCTCGATGCGCATCGCGAGCTCGACCTCCTCTGCGGCGTTCAGCAGGGCGACCTTGCCGATCTGCTTCAGGTAGTCCTTGACCGGGTCGGCGGTGGCGCCGGTGATCGTCGTCGAGTAGACGGGCATCTCGTCGTCGTCGTCCTGCGAGATGACGAGGGCCCCCGCGGGCAGCACCTCGGGGGTCGTGGGCTTGCCGCCCTCGCCGTCCGCGTCGGCATCGGGCGCGTCGACGTCGGCGGGCTCGGCCTCGTCGTCGCCCTCGGGCTCGGCGGCCTTGGTCGCCTTCGCGGGTGCGGCCTTCTTGGCGGCGGGCGCCTTCGCAGCCGTCGCCTTCTTGGCAGGCGCCCGCTTGGCGGGGGCCTTCTTGGGCGCCGCGGGCGCCTCCTCGGTCGTCGCGGGCTCGGTCTCGAGCACCACGCCGTCGGTCACGGTCTCGTCGACGACCGTGGTCGCCTTGCTGCGAGTAGCCATGCGAACACCTTCCACTTCATCTGCACTGGGTCTTTCGGGCAGTACTAGGACCCATGTCAAGTCCCCATGGCTGAGCGCGCCGACGAGAGTCGAGCACCTGCACGGGACATGAACGGGTCCGACTCCGATTATTGCACGTCTCGTCGGCACCGCCGACCACGGGCTGCCACCGGCGTCAGGAACTCCGCCGACGACGGCTCTGCCATCTCCTGTTCAGTGCAACCCACAGGGGGGCCACCTGGATTCCCTCCTCGAGGTGAAGGAGGCGCCGCGTGCGTCGGCGCTCCAGGACGAGGCAGACGACGCCTCCGCCGACGACCACGTACTGGACCAGGAACGCCACGCGGAACGACTCGAACGAGAAGAGGTCGCTCGGCGCCCCGCCGGCCACCCGTGCGGCGTCGAGCTGGTCGAGCACGACGCCGATGAGGAACATCATCACGAAGCTCGCCAGGAAGCCCCCGACGTTGACGATGCCGTTGGCCACGCCGAGGCTGCGCATCGGGTTGAACGACCGGGCGAAGTCGAAGCCGATGAGGCTGCCGGGGCCCCCGACGCCGAGCACCACGACGAGGACGAACGCGAGCCACTGCGGGGGCTGCCCCGGCCAGGCCAGCAGGACGGTCCACGTGACCCCCAGGGCCGAGACGATGCCGAGGACGAGATTCGAGCGCCGGAGCGGGAAACGGGCCGTCAGCAGGCCGAGGACCGGGCCGGCCACGACGCCGGAGGCCACGAGCAGCGTGAGCATGCCGGATGCCTGCGTCGCCGTGAAGCCGAGCGCCCCGACGAGGAACGGCACTCCCCAGAGCAGGCTGAAGACCGTCCCGGACGACTGCGTCACGAAGTGCGACCAGAAGCCGAGGCGCGTGCCGGGTCGTCGGATGCTCTCCCCGAGCTGACGACCGGCGTCGCGCCAGGTCGTCCCGGCCGACTCGGCGGGGCGTCCGAGCGGGGAGTCCCGCACGACCACGACGACGAGGGCGACGGCCACGACGGAGAGGCCCGCCGCGCCGAGGAAGGCCGGCTGCCAGCCGCTGCCGTGCAGCACGATCGACAGGGGCACGGCCGAGAGCACCTGGCCGAGCTGGCCGACGTTGCCGGTCCACTGCGAGATCTGGGGCAGGATCGGCCCTCGGAACCAGGCGGGGAGCAGGCGGATGACGCTGATGAACGTCATCGCGTCGCCCGCGCCCACGAGGACGCGCCCGACGATGGCGACGCCGATGTGCGGGGGCGCGAGCGCGACCACCGACTGCCCGACGACGAGCAGGACCCCGCCCGCGACGATGAGGGCACGCGGGCCGACCCGGTCGAGCAGCACGCCCACGGGGATCTGCAGGCCCGCGTAGACGATCAGCTGCACGACGGCCAGGGTCGACAGCGTCGACGCGGAGATGCCGAAGATGTGCTGGGCCTCGACCCCGGAGACGCCGAGCGAGGACCGCTGCAGGACGGCGACGACGTAGGCCACGACGGCGGCGCCCCAGACGAGCCAGGCGCGCGACGAGTTCACCCGACGACCCTAGCTGGCGTCCTGCGCCCTCGACGCCTGGCCGTGCTCGACGAGGGTGGACCGATGGCGGGTCAGGCCTCGTCGTCGCTGCGCCGGCCGGCGAGGAAGCGCTCGAGCTCGGCGGCGAGGACGTCCGCGGAGGGGACCTGGCCGTCCTGGTCCGTGAGCGGCGAGGGGAGCGGGTTCCCCTCCATGTAGGTGTCGTGACGTTCCTCGAGCGTGGAGACGAGTCGCGACAGCTCGTGGTTGCCCTGCACCTGCTCGTCGACCTTGGCGAGGAAGTCTCGCCCTTCCGAGCGGAGCCGGTCGGTGGGGAAGATCAGCCCCGTCGCCGCGCTGATGCTCGAGAGCGCCGCGACGGCGGCGTCCGGGAACTCGGTGTCGGCCAGGTAGTGCGGCACGAGGAGGACGAAGCCCGCGGTGGGGTGACCGGAGTCTCCGAGCCGCTGCTCGACGAGGTGCAGCGCGTTCGCGGGCGCCTGGGTCACGGGCCGCCACACCGACAGGGACTCGACGAGGTCGGACCGGTTGCCGCTGACCGTGACCCCGATCGGACGCGTGTGGGGCACCGGCATGGGGATCGAGTGGACCCACGTGGTCGTCGACACCCGGTAGCGACGCACGAGGTCGACGACGGCAGAGGTGAACCGCTGCCACTGGAAGTCGGGCTCGAAGCCGGACAACAGGAGGAAGGGCTGTCCGATGTCGTCCTTCATCAACCGGAGCGAGAGGGTCGCCGTGGCGACCTCCGAGATGTGGTCCTGGTCGAACGTGAAGACGGGGCGACGGGCGCGGTAGTCGAGGAGCTCGTCGGCGTCGAAGGAGGCGACCATCGAGTGGTCGAGCTCGCCCACGAGGAACTCGGCGAGCTGCCCCACCGCGCCCCCCGCGTCGGAGGAGCCCGTCAGGCCCGCCACGAGCGGGAGCCCCTCGGGCACGTCGGAGGCGTCGGGAGCGAGGTCGTAGAGTCCGGCGGGGTCGTGCATGTCGTCAATGCTAGGCAACCCGCCCGGCACCGGTCGCCTCCGGCGACGTGCCGAGAGCGAACACCCGTGGTGGCTACGATCGAGGGATGACCGAGCTCTTCCTGTCCACCACCCGTTCACCTGCAGCCGAGGTCGAGGCCGACGTCCTCGTCGTCGGCGTCGTCACGGGGGCCGACGGCCCCTCGGTCACCGGCGACGTGCCCGGCCTGCCCTCCGACCTGCGTGCGCTCGGGATCAGCGGCGCGCGCGACGAGCTCGTGAAGCTGCCGAGCACCGGTGCCGCGACCGTGACGGCTCTCGTGGGGCTCGGCGACGTCGTCGACGCCGAGGCCCTGCGCTACGGGGCCGGCGCCGCCGTCCGGCAGCTGACCGGCGTCGACCGAGTCGTGCTCCACCTGCCCGTCTCGACCGAGGCGGAGGCGCTGGCGGTCCTCGAGGGCGCGGCCCTCGCCTCCTACGAGTTCGACGCGTTCCGCGGGTCGTCGGCCTCCGAGTCGCGCCGCCACGCCCGCACCCTGGTGCTCGCGACCGACCTCGACGTCGAGGAGGCGACGGTGCAGCAGGCCACCGTGGTCGCCCAGGCCGTCCACACCGTCCGGGACCTCGCCAACACTCCCCCGCAGCAGATGTTCCCGCAGGCCCTCGCCGACCACGCCGTCGAGCTGGCCGCCGACCTGCCCCTCGACGTGACCGTCCTCGCCGAGGACGAGCTGCGGGAGGGCGGGTTCGGCGGCATCCTCGGCGTCGGCCAGGGGTCCAGCCGCGGGCCTCGTCTCGTCAAGGTCGTCTACTCTCCGGAGGGCGCGCCGAAGCACCTGGCGCTCGTCGGCAAGGGCATCACGTACGACACGGGCGGGCTCTCGCTCAAGCCCGCGGGCAGCATGCTGGGCATGAAGGACGACATGACGGGCGCCGCCACCGTCCTCGCCGTCGTCGTCGCCGCGGCGCGGCTCGAGCTGCCCGTCCGCCTCACGGCCTGGCTCTGCGTCGCCGAGAACATGCCGAGCGGCACGGCCATCCGGCCCGACGACGTCCTCACGATCCGTGGCGGCACCACCGTCGAGGTGACGAACACCGACGCCGAGGGCCGCCTCGTCATGGCCGACGGCCTGGTCGCGGCCAGCGAGGAGCAGCCCGACGCGATCGTGGACGTCGCGACGCTGACCGGCGCCCAGGTCGTCGCGCTCGGCACCCGCACCGTCGGGGTCATGGGCAACGACGACCTCGCGAGCCGAGTGGTCGAGCTCGCGGACCGCGCCGGCGAGGCCGCGTGGCGCATGCCGCTGCCGGGCGAGCTCCGCAGCAGGCTCAAGTCCGACGTGGCCGACCTCGTCAACGCCACGCCGGGCAACACCGCGGCCGGCATGCTGCTCGCGGGCGTGTTCCTGAACGAGTTCGTGGGCGAGAAGGAGGGCACGGGAACGCCGCTGCCCTGGGCTCACCTCGACATCGCGGGCCCCTCCAACAACAAGGGCGGCGGCTGGGGATACACGGGCAAGGGCTCGACCGGCGTTTCCGTGAGAACGCTGCTAGAGCTGGCCCGCGACTTTTCGGCCGCGTAGTAGGGTCGAGGAGGCGGGAGCGACCCGCCGAGATCGGTCCCCCGGGCGACGCCGCCTCCTCCTCACCGAGGTGGACGCGGACGCGACGCCGACGTCACCACGACGGCGCCTCCTCCGCCTCGGGAACCTCCGAACGCACGAGGGAGTTGCTGGGTGTCGGAACAGAATTTTGACCTGGTGGTGCTCGGCGGCGGCAGCGGCGGCTACGCCGCAGCCCTGCGGGCCACCGAGCTGGGGCTGAGCGTCGCGCTGGTCGAGAAGGACAAGCTCGGCGGAACCTGCCTCCACCGGGGCTGCATCCCGACCAAGGCGCTGCTGCACTCCGCCGAGGTCGCCGACGTCTCGCGGGAGTCCGCGAAGTACGGGGTGTCGACCGACTTCCACGGCATCGACGTCCCCGCCGTGACGGCCTACCGTGAGGGAGTCGTCGCCAGCAAGTACAAGGGCCTCCAGGGCCTCGTGAAGGCACGCGGCATCACCGTCGTCGAGGGCGAGGGTCGCCTGACCTCCCCCACGACCGTCCAGGTGGGCGAGACCACGCTGACGGCCAAGAACGTCGTCCTGGCGACGGGCTCCTACTCGCGCAGCCTCCCGGGCCTCGAGATCGGCGGCAAGGTCATCACGAGCGAGGCCGCCCTGGCCCTCGACCACGTGCCGGCTAGGGTCGCCATCCTCGGCGGCGGCGTGATCGGCGTCGAGTTCGCGAGCGTCTGGAAGTCCTTCGGCTCCGACGTGACGATCGTCGAGGCCCTCCCCCACCTCGTCCCCAACGAGGAGGAGTCGATCTCGAAGCAGTTCGAGCGCGCGTTCCGCAAGCGCGGCATCGGCTTTTCGCTCGGCGTGCGGTTCAAGGGCGTGACGCAGAGCGACGACGGCGTCGTCGTGACCCTCGAGGACGGCAAGACGATCGAGGCCGACCTGCTGCTGGTGGCCGTGGGGCGCGGCCCGTCGACCCAGGGACTCGGCTTCGAGGAGGTGGGCGTCACCATCGACCGCGGCTTCGTCATCACCGACGAGCGACTGCACACCAGCGTCCCCGGCGTGTTCGCGATCGGCGACATCGTGCCCGGCCTGCAGCTCGCGCACCGCAGCTTCCAGCAGGGCATCTTCGTCGCCGAGGAGATCGCGGGCCTGGCGCCACAGGTCATCGAGGACACCAACATCCCGAAGGTCACCTACTCCGACCCCGAGGTCGCGTCCGTGGGCCTGACGGAGGCCAAGGCGGCGGAGAAGCACGGAGCCGACAAGGTGACGAGCTACGACTACAACCTCGCCGGCAACGGCAAGAGCCACATCATCGGCACCAGCGGCTCCGTCAAGGTCGTCCGCGTCGTCGACGGTCCGGTCGTCGGGGTCCACATGATCGGCGCCCGCGTGGGCGAGCTCATCGGCGAGGCCCAGCTGGCCGTCAACTGGGAGGCCTACCCGGAGGACGTCGCGCCCCTCGTGCACGCCCACCCGACCCAGAACGAAGCCCTCGGAGAGGCGATGCTGGCCCTGGCCGGCAAGCCGCTCCACGCGATGTAGTCGCAGCTCCGTTCCCCCGCACCACCCGCACACTTCCGCACCACCCGATCACACAGACACACGATGTCTTCGAAGGAGTCCCCCGCATGAGCGAATCCGTCAACCTCCCGGCACTCGGAGAGAGTGTCACCGAGGGCACGGTCACCCGCTGGCTGAAGAACGTCGGCGACCGGGTCGAGGTCGACGAGCCCCTGCTCGAGGTCTCGACCGACAAGGTCGACACGGAGATCCCCTCCCCCGTCGCCGGCGTCATCGAGGAGATCCTCGTACCCGAGGACGAGACCGTCGAGGTCGGGACCGCGCTGGTCCGCATCGGCGACGGCAGCGCCCAGGGCGGCGACTCCTCCGACGACGCTCCCGCCGAGGAGACCTCGCAGGCCGAGAGCCCGGCGGACAACGGCCAGGACGAGGCGGACGACGCCGTCGTCGCGTCCTCGGCTGCTCCGGCCCCCGGAGAGGAGTCGGACGCCGACGCCCCCGCACCGGCCGACGACGTCGACCCGGCGCCGGCGGCCGAGCAGCCTGCCGACCAGGCACCGGCCGTCCCCGCCAC
>NZ_CAUPYL010000065.1:0-12408 GCF_963515265.1 uncultured Frigoribacterium sp. | reverse complement strand
GGGGCTGCTCAGCGCCGCGGGAACCCGCGCACCGTCCCCGTGAGGGCGGGCTCGAGCCGGTCGAGCAGTGCTGCTTCGCGCCCGAGGGCGACGCCCTCGCGCTCTCGCCGGAGGGCCGACACGGCCGCCAGCAACGACTCCGGGTCCGTCGCGGGCAGGGGCGAGACGAACGGCGAGAGCTCGGCGGCGAGGGCGTCGGCGATGCGCCGACGGCTGTCGGGGCGGAGGGCCGGAGCCTGCTGCAGGTACGACGAGACGCGACGGGCCAGGGGATCGGGGAGGCGCGCCACGTCCGCCACGGCGGCCCAGCCCAGCAGGTGCGGCGGCACCTGGACCACGACCCGTCCCATGCGGGGCGCCCGCTCGTTGCGGCTGTAGGTGCCGGCCATCAGGTCGCCGAGGCGGCGCGACGACCGGTTGAGGAGGGCGACCACCACGGCCAGTCCGCCTGTCGTCATCACGATCTCGAGCATGCCGACGAGCGACCGGGTGAGCGCGTGCCGGAGGCCGATCGCGCCTCCGTCGGTCCGGACGATCCTGGCACCCGTCGCCAGCTTGCCGAGTGACCGCCCGTGCGACGCCGTCTCGACCACGGTCGGCAGGCCGATGAGGCAGACGACGATCGACGCGACCATGAGGGCCTGCGCCGTCGCGTCGTCCACGGCGCCGCGGTCGTTGAGCGAGACGACCAGCAGCACGAGGCCCACGAGCACGACGACGTACGTGAGGTAGTCGATCAGCGCACCCGCGACGCGGAGGACGAAGCCGGTCGGACGCCGGTCGAGGCCGACCGCCTCGCCCGTGACGAGCTGGTCGTCGGCACCGTCGAAGAAGTCGACCTGGTCGGCACGCAGGGTCGGCGTCGAGGTCGACCGCGAGGCGCGCCTCCCGCGTGGGCCGTGCTCGCGGCGCCGCCTCGGCCGGGACGTCGGCGGCTGGTGCGTCGTCGGGTCGGACATGCCTAGTATCTAAGCAGAATGGATCTCGACGCCTACGCCGCCGCCCACGGTCACGAGTGGACCGAACTCGAGGCCCTGGCGCGCCGTCGACGCCTCACCGGCCCGGAGGCCGACGAGCTGATCCGGCTGTACCAGTCGGGGGCTGCCGAGCTGTCGGCGCTGCAGACGGCCGCGGGCCCGTCCGTCGTCGCCGACAGGCTGTCGCTGACCCTGTCGCGTGCGCGGCTCCGGTTCACCGGGGCGGGGCGGAACCTCGCCTCGCAGGTGCCGGCCTTCTTCGTCGCCCAGCTGCCTGCCGCCCTCTGGCGGGTGCGCTGGGCGTCGATCGCGGTGCTGCTCGTCACGGTGGTCGTGGCGACGTCGTTCGCAGTCTGGGCGGCCGGGTCTCCCGCGGTGCTCGCGTCGTTCGGCTCGGAGGAGTTCCGTCGCCAGTTCGCGACCGAGGACTTCGTGGACTACTACTCGGAGAGCGCGCCCTCGTCGTTCACCGGCCAGGTCTGGACGAACAACGCGTTCATCGCCGCCCAGTGCGTCGCGTTCGGCATCACCGGCGTCTGGGTGCCCTACGTCGTGCTGAGCAACGCCATGAACGTGGGCATCTCGGCGGGCCTGATGGCCGAGCAGGGGCGCCTCGAGTACTTCTTCCTGTACATCCTCCCGCACGGCCAGCTCGAGCTGTACAGCATCTTCGTCGCGGGAGGCGCCGGGCTGATGATCTTCTGGTCGTGGGTCGCCCCCGGCGCCCGTACCCGCGGGCAGGCGCTCGCCCAGGACGGCCGCGCGCTCATCACCGTCGCCGTGGGGCTCATGCTGGCCCTGCTCGTGTCGGGCGTGATCGAGGGCTTCGTCACGCGCCAGGACTGGCCGTGGCCGATCAAGATCGGCATCGGCACCGTAGCGCTGGCAGGGTTCCTCGCGTACCAGTGGGTGCTCGGCGGACGCGCGCACCGCGCCGGCCAGACCGGCGACCTCGACGAGTTCGAGGCCGGGGCGACCGAGCTCGTCGCGGGCTGAGCGCGAGCGGAGGCCGCTGTGCCGGCTGAGCGCGAGCGAAGGCCGCTGTGCCGGCTGGCCGTGACGGCCCGGGCCTGGAGCCCGCCAGGTCACCAGAACTCAGGAACGCGGGCGCGCCTGGTCCTGAATCGTGCACAGATCAGACCCCGCAGCCCCCCGTCGCGCGGATCAGGACAGAAGTTCCTGAATGAGGAGGGGGGCGCGGGTCAGAGGCGGCCGGCGGCCTTGTAGGCGAGGTACCGGTCGGCGAGCGCGGGCGGGAGGTCGGCGGGCGAGCCGGAGACGACGTCGGCTCCCACCTGGCCGAGGGCGGCGGCGACGCGGGCGACGTCGAGCCGGGCACGCTCGGCGGACGCGGCGCGATAGACCTCGTCGCGGTTCGTCCTCCTCGCGGCGGCCACGGCGAGGTCGGGGTCGGTGACCGACGCCACGACGACGAGGTGGCGCCGGCTCAGCTGCGGCACGGCGGCGAGCAGGCTTCGCGCCGCGCCGGGGGAGTCGACGGGCGTGACGAGCACGACGAGCGAGCGCTGGGTGGTCACCGAGCGCACGAGGGCAGGCACGGTCGACCAGTCGGTCTCGACGAGTTCCGGCTCGATCGGGGCCATCGTCTCGACCATGGTCGACAGGAGGGCGGCACCGGTCGCGCCCTGCACGCGTCCCCGCACGCGGCGGTCGACGACGACGAGGTCGACGTGGTCGCCCGCGCGCGACGCGAGCGCGCCGAGCAGCAGGGCGGACTCGAACGCGGTGTCGAGCCGCGGCTCGTCGTCGATGCGGGCAGCCGAGGTACGGCCGCTGTCGACGACGATCACGACGCGTCGGTCGCGCTCGGGCCGCCAGGTGCGGACGACCAGGTCGCTGCGCCGGGCCGTCGCCCTCCAGTCGATCGAGCGCACGTCGTCGCCGCGGACGTACTCGCGGAGGCTGTCGAACTCGGTGCCCTGGCCGCGGATCATGACGCTGGTGCGCCCGTCGAGCTCGCGGAGGCGGGCGAGACGGGAGGGCAGGTGGCGGCGGGACGAGAAGCGGGGCAGCACGCGGACGGCGCCGGGGACGGCGTGCCCGGCCTGGCGGCCCGCGAGGCGCAGCGGTCCGATCGACCGGACCGTCACCTCCTCGGCTCGCCGTTCGCCCCGACGGAACGGGGTGAGCGTCGTGGTGGCGCGCCAGGCGCGACCCGGCCGGACGACGAGCGCACGGCGCGTCACCGCGGCGCCGGCCGACGGCTGCCAGGCGTCGCGGACGACGCCCCGGAGGGTGCGGCGGCCCTCGTTGACCACGACGAGCTCCGCCGAGGTCGTCTCGCCGAGGCGCACGGGGCCGGGCAGCTCGCGACGGATGCGCAGGAGGCGCGGCGAGGCGGCCAGCGCGACGTCCAGCGCCCCGAGGGCGAGCACGAGCGCGAGCCAGCCCACGAGCGCCCAGGCGCTCCCCGTCGCGACGATCGGCACGACGCCGAGCGCGACGAGCGCGACGAACCATCCGGTGACGGCCATGATCAGATCGGGACTCGCACCTGCTGCAGCACCGAGCGCAGCACGGCGTCGGCGTCGACGCCCTCGAGCTCCGCCTCCGGGCGCAGCTGCAGGCGGTGGCGCAGCACGGGCAGGGCCATCGCCTGGACGTGGTCGGGCGTGATCCGGTCGAACCCGGTCAGCCAGGCCCAGGCCTTGCTCGCCGACAGCAGGGCGGTGGAGCCGCGGGGGCTGACGCCGATCTTGACGGACGCGCTCTCGCGGGTGGCACGAGCCAGGTCGACGACGTACGCGAGCACGTCGGGCGAGGCGCCGACCAGGCCGACCTCGGCCTGCGCCCGCGCGAGCTCGGCCGGCCCGAGCACGGGGGTGACGCCGGCGGCGCGCAGGTCGCGCGGCGAGAAGCCCGCGGCGTGGCGGGTGAGCACCTCGACCTCGGCGTCGCGGGGCGGCAGGTCGAGGGTCAGCTTCATGAGGAACCGGTCGAGCTGCGCCTCGGGCAGCGTGTAGGTGCCCTCGTACTCGACCGGGTTCATCGTCGCGGCGACGAGGAACGGCTGGGGGAGCGGACGCGAGACGCCGTCGACGGACACCTGCCGCTCCTCCATGGCCTCGAGCAGCGCCGACTGCGTCTTGGGGGGCGTCCGGTTGATCTCGTCGGCCAACAGGATGTTGGTGAAGACGGGACCGGGTCGGAACTCGAACTCGCCGGCCTTGGCGTCGTAGACGAGCGAGCCGGTGATGTCGCCGGGCATGAGGTCGGGCGTGAACTGCACCCGGTTCGTCTCGAGCGAGGTGGCGTGGCTGAGGGCGCGGACGAGCAGCGTCTTGGCGACGCCGGGGACACCCTCGAGCAGGGCGTGGCCCTGGGCGAGCAGGGTGACGATCAGGCCGGTGACGGCGCCGTCCTGGGCGACGACGGCCTTGCCGACCTCGGTGCGCACGCGGGCGAAGGTCTGCTGGAGTTCGGTGGTCATGCGGCGGTTCTCCCGGTGGTGGTCGCAGGGCGAGGGGCGGTGGAGGCGGTCGAGGGCCAGGCCGGCCCGGGGCAGGCCGGCCCGGGTCGGTCCGACGAGGGGCCGGCCGGCAGACGAGGAGGCGCGGCGCCGGTCACGAGGGAGCCGCCGCCCTGGCCGTCGCCCGTTCGAGGTCGAGCAGGCTGTCGCTGAGGCGGACGAGCTCCGCGTCGTCGGCAGGGTCGGCGTCGACGAGCACGTGCCGGAGCCCGCCGGGATCTGCGCCGACCAGGCCGGCGACCCGGTCGATCACCTCGTCCACCGACGACGTGGACGAGAGGCCCGTCAGACGGGCGAGGCGGCCGAGCGTCCCGATGCGCAGCTGGTCGAGGGCGTGCCGACGCTGGCCGGAGCGCTCGTACAGGCGAGCTCGCCCCTCCGTCGTCTCGGACGCGCGGACGACGACGGGCATGCGCTCGACGACGAGGGGACCGAGCCGGCGGCCCCGCCAGACCATCGCGGCGACCGCGGTCGCGGTGAGCAGGAGCAGCACGGGCGTGACCCAGCTCGGCGTGAGCGTCGCGAGGGTGCCGGCGCCCTCGGGCACGTCCTCGACGCCGGGGAGGTACCAGACGAGCTGGTCGGACCGTCCGAGCAGGGCGAGGGCGTAGGCGGCGTCGTCCGCGCCCGCCGTGGCGACGGTGCCGTTCGTCAGGGCGGTCGTCGTGCCGACGACCGTGACGCGGCGGTCGCCGTCGGCGAGCACGACGAGCCCGGAGCCGTCGGTGTCCGGATCGCGGACGCAGGTCGTCACGTCGACGCCCGCGCCGGGATCGACGCCTGCGGCGGAGTAGGCGAGGCCGGCGGCGTGGACTCGCTCGACCTGTGACAGCTCGGGCACGTCGCAGCCCAGGTCACGGACCCCGTCGGCGACCTCGGCGACCGCGGAGACGCCGGGGGCGACCGCGTCCAGCGCCGTGGCGCCCGGGGCGAGGAGGACGAGCGAGCTCGCGGCGTCGCCGAGCTCGCTCCACTGGTCGGCGACGAGGTACGAGCCCGCGTCGTCGACGACCACGGTGGTGTCCGGACGCGCAGCGGCCTGTCGCGCCTGGTCGAGCGACGACACGACGCGGACGGACACGCCCTCGTCGCGGAGGACCTCGACGAGCGCCTTCGTCCCGGCCGGCGCGGGGTTCTCGGGGCCGAGGGCCCGGCCGCCCGTCGCGTCCGAGCCGCTGAGCAGCACGGCCGCGACGGCACCCAGCAGCGCGAGGACGGCCAGCGCGACCCAGGGCCGTGCCCGACGCGCGGAGGCGCGCACCGTCGGCGTCGTCGCCGTCACGAGGCGGCCACGGGGGCGAGTCGCTCGAGCTCGAGGTCGAGCGTGCTGATCTCGCGCCAGGCGGCCTCGGAGCCGGGCCGGTCGAGGTAGCGCACACCGTCGAAGCTGTCGGCGGCCGAGGCCAGGCGGTCGGCGAGGCCGGGGAACACCTGCCCTGCCCGGGCGCCGACCGCGCGGGCGGTCGTGCCGGGAGTCGTCGAGAGGACGTCGCGCTCGACGAGGCCGCGCGCCAGTGCACGGAACGACTCGGTGACGGCGAGCACGAGGTCGCCCGCGGCCGCTGCCTCGGTCGCGGCCCGGCGGAGGCGGTCGGCGTCGCGGTCGTCGCCCGCGCCGAAGAGCTCCGGTCCGCGCGTCGAGCGCCGGTTCAGCCGGGGGACCCCGTAGACCGCGAGCACCACCAGGAGGACGACGACCACGACGACGAGCAGCACCACGAGGGCCGCGGCGGGTGCGCCCTCGACCCCGCCGAAGCGGATGCCGTTCAGCCAGTTCCAGAAGGCGTCGGCGGCACGGTCGAGCCAGGTGGGCTGCGCCGCGACGTAGTCACGACCCGTGAGCTCGCGCAGCAGCAGCCGGCGCGCCTCGTCGGGGTCGGGGTCGAGAGGGGCGGCGGCCAGCACGGTCGTCGGCGGCGTCACTGCAGAGGTGCCCCGCCCTGGCCGTCGGGGCGGTGCTGCTCGGGGCGGTGCTGCTCGGGCAGCTGCGGCGCGGGCTGCTGCTGCTGCTGCGGCTGCGGCTGCTGCGCAGGGGAGCGCCACGGGTCGGGCAGGTCGACCTGGCCGCGGCCGCGGGCCTCGACGTGGCGCACCAGCTCGAGGTCGAGCCCCTCGGTCCGCATCCGACGGTCGACGTAGACGAGGCCGACGGAGGCGGCCTGGACGACGGAGCCGATGGCCGTCACGACGGCGCTGACGGCGATGGTGAGGACGTACGCGACGGCCGCGACCGCGATCGCGCTGCCGTCGACGTCGCCGGTGGGCGAGATGAGGCTGCCGAACACGCCGAACAGCAGCGAGAACGGCGCCGTCACGACCTGCGTCGCGATCTGGATCATCACGAAGACGAGCGCGACGACGCCGAAGGTGCGCCAGAACGAGCTGCGGACGAGCGACCACGACCGAGCGACGGCCGCGCGCAGGGGCATGCGCTCGAGCATGAGGGCGCTCGGCACGAGGCTCAGCTTGACGGTGAGCCAGACGCCGAGCACCACCAGGCCGAGGCCGAGGAGCACGCCCACCCCGATGCCGACGCCGATGCTCGGACCCGTGCCGACGACGACGCCGATCGCCACGACGCCGACGACGAGGCCGGCGGCGACCAGGTAGGCGAGCGTGAGCAGGGCCGACCAGCCCGTCAGCGCGCCGATCCGCCCGCGGGCCAGCGTCCAGAGGCCGCCCAGCCGGAGGCGCTCGCCGAGCAGCTGACGGGAGGTCTCGAGCACGAAGAGCCCCTGCAGCAGGGCGCTGACGACCACCGTGAGCAGCACGGGGACGAGCGTCGCGAGCACGACCGTGGCGACGGCCCCCGCCGCCACCGCGTCGCGGTCCTCGGGCAGGGCCGACTCGACGCGGGAGAACGCGAAGAAGGCGCTGCCCCCGGCGGCGCCGACGGTCACGACGAGCAGCACGACCTGCGCGAGCAGGGCGGTGCCGAAGGTGGTGCGCGGGTTGCGCCGGAACACCTGGAACGACGCGGAGAGGATCTCGCCGAACGTGAAGGGACGGAGGGGGAGCAGACCGGGACGAGGAGGCGGCGTCCAGGCACCGGGACCGAACTGCGGCTGCGGCGCGGCCTGCAGTCCGTACGCGGGCGGCTGCTGTCCGTAGGCGGGCGGCTGCTGTCCCGGGCCGGCGCCCGGAGCCGACGGAGGAGCGGGAGGCGCCGACGGGACCCGCTCGCCCCAGCGCGGTGCGTCCTGCGCCCCGGGGGCCGCCCAGTCGTTCGGATCGGTCATGGCTTCCCCCGGTGGTCCGCGCTCGAGGTCGTCCTCGCTCGTGCGCCCATGTTTCCACAGGCGCGGCGGGCGTGCCAGCCGACCTGCGCCTCCTTCGCCGCCGATCCGCGCCTCCTGCACTAATCTGGGTCGACGTGCCGCGACCCGAGCGGCCCAGCCGAAGACGGAGACCATGACCCCGCGCATCCTGGTGGTGGACGACGACCCCGCGCTCGCCGAGATGATCGGCATCGTGCTCCGGGCCGACGAGTTCGAGCCGCACTTCTGCGCCGACGGCGACGGGGCGCTCGCCGCGTTCCGCGACGCCTCTCCCGACCTGGTGCTGCTCGACCTGATGCTGCCGGGCAAGGACGGCCTCGAGGTGTGCCGGGCGATCCGGGCCGAGAGCGGCGTGCCGATCATCATGCTGACGGCGAAGGGCGACACGGTCGACGTGGTCCGCGGGCTCGAGAGCGGCGCCGACGACTACGTCGTCAAGCCCTTCAACCCGAAAGAGCTCGTGGCGCGGATCAGGACGCGGCTGCGTCCGCCGACCGAGCCCACCAACGACGTGCTCACGGTCGGCGACCTGCGACTGGACGTGGCGGCGCACGAGGTGCGTCGCGGCGACGCGGTCATCGCCCTGACGCCCCTCGAGTTCGAGCTGTTGCTGGCCCTCGCGTCCAAGCCGCAGCAGGTCTTCACCCGCGAGATGCTCCTGGAGCAGGTCTGGGGCTACCACTACAAGGCCGACACGCGACTGGTCAACGTCCACGTGCAGCGGCTTCGGGCGAAGGTCGAGCACGACCCGGACGCGCCGCGCATCGTCACGACCGTCCGCGGCGTCGGCTACCGCGCCGGCGGCGGGGCCTAGCAGCCCGTCGTGGCCGGACAGGGCGGGGGCGCGGGCTGGCGGGGCTCCGTCGTCGGTGCGCTCGGCCCCGGGGCCTGGTGGCGACGCCGGGGCGCCTGGCGGGACGTCGGCCCCCACCTGCTCTCGGCGTGGCGCCGGTCGCTCGAGTTCCGCACGGTCGCCCTCACCGTCGTGCTCGCCGGGGCCGGCGCGTCGATCATCGCCACGTCCATCTCGGTCAGCATCAGCGCGAACCTGTACGACCAGCGCCGGGACCAGGTGCAGTCCGAGTCCCAGCGCGCGACGATCCTCGCCCAGTCGATCTTCGACTCGGCGACGGCCACGGAGGACGCCGACCAGGTCGAGCTCGACTCCCTGCAGAACGAGGCCCAGAGCACCATCCTCGGCTCGACGTCGAGCCCGGGCGGCACGAGCATCGCGATCCTGAGGACGCCGGGGCAGTCGACCGCGCAGACCGTGCAGGACATCGCGAGCCCCGACTTCCCCGGAGCCGAGCTCACGCCCGAGCTCCGCGAGCGCGTGGCCTCCGACACCGGTGCGCTCTCGATGCAGCCGGTGGCCCTGCCCCGGGCCGACGGAGGGTCCGTGCCCGGCATCGTCGTCGGCAGCACCCTCCAGGTCCCGACGGCCGGCCAGTACGAGCTCTACCTCGTCTACGACCTCAGCGACGCCGCGACGACGCTGGCGCTGATGCAGCGCACCCTCGCCCTCGGCTCGCTCGCGCTCGTCGTCCTGATCGGCGTCATCACGTACGTCGTCGCCCGGACGGTCGTCCGCCCCGTGCGCGTCGCGGCCGAGACGAGCCAGGCCATCGCGGCGGGCGACCTCGACCAGCGCATCCCCGAGAAGGGCCAGGACGTCGTCGCCACCCTGGGGCGCTCGTTCAACGGCATGGCGGACGGGATGCAGCGGCAGATCTCGCAGCTGGCCGAGCTGTCGCGGGTGCAGCAGCGCTTCGTCAGCGACGTGTCGCACGAGCTGCGCACGCCGCTCACGACGATCCGCCTCGCCGGCGACGTGCTCTACGACCAGCGCGGGTCGTTCACCCCGTCGGCCGCGCGCACGGCCGAGCTGCTGCACACGCAGGTCGACCGCTTCGAGCTGCTGCTGGCCGACCTGCTCGAGATCTCGCGCTTCGACGCGGGCGCGGTCGAGCTCGACCTCGAGAGCACCACCGTCGTCGCGCTCGTCGAGGACGGCGTGGCCGAGTTCGAGCCGCTCGCCGCCGAGGCCGGCAGCGTCGTCACCATCGACGCGCGGGGCGGGTACCTCGAGGCCGAGGTCGATCCGCGGCGGCTGCGCCGCATCCTGCGCAACCTGCTCGGCAACGCGATCGAGCACGGCGAGGGCAGGCCGATCGAGGTCGAGGTCGACAGCGACGCCGAGTCCGTCGCCGTCGCCGTGCGCGACCACGGGATCGGGATGCGCCAGCGCGACGTCGAGCGGGTGTTCGACCGGTTCTGGCGCGCCGACCCGTCCCGTCGTCGGACCATCGGCGGCACCGGCCTCGGGCTCGCCATCAGCCTCGAGGACGCCGTCCTGCACGGCGGGCGCCTCGAGGTGTGGTCGCGGCTGGGCGAGGGCAGCCGGTTCGTCGTGACGCTGCCCCGCGTGGCGGGCGCGGCCACCACCTCCTCGCCCCTGGCCGTCGTGCCGCGCGACGCGGACGACCTGGCCGACCACGGCTCGGAGCCCTGGGCAGGTGCCCTGCCCGAGGCGACGGCGACCCGACCGGCCCCGGACGGCCACGAGGAGGTGCGCCGTGCGAGGGCGTGACCGCCTGCGTGCCCTCGTGGCCGGCGTCGTCCTCGTGGCGACGGTGCTCGCGGGCTGCGCCTCCATCCCCGACAGCGGCCCGGTGCAGGAGGGCGACCCGATCACCGCCGACGTGCCGAGCGACGTCGTGTACACCCCGAAGGGCCCCGTGGCCGACAGCTCGCAGGAGCGCATCCTCCGGGACTTCATCTCGGCGGGCACGGGCCCGCAGGACAACTACGCGGTCGCGCGCGAGTACCTCTCGGCCGGCTTCGCCGACGCCTGGGACGCGCGCGCGAGCGTCACCGTCCGGCCCGGCGGCGGCGCCACGACGCGCGTCGGGGACGACGAGCTCGAGTACGCCTTCACGGCGACGGCCACCCTCGACGGCGGCGGCCACTACGTCCCCGCCACCACCTCCGTGCCCACCAGCCTCGGCTACTCGTTCGTCCAGGAGGACGGCCAGTGGCGGATCAGCGACGCCCCGGACGGCACGGTGCTGAACCCCGCCACGTTCCAGTCCATCTTCCGGGCGCACGCGGTCTACTTCTACGACCCCTCGTTCCGGTACCTCGTGCCCGACCAGCGGTGGTTCCTCGCCCGGTCGTCGACGAGCACGCGCATCGCCTCGGCGCTCCTCGACGGGCCCTCGACCTGGTTGCAGGGCGCCGTGGTCTCCGCGTTCCCCGAGGGCACGCAGCTCTCGCTCACCGCGATCACCGTCGACGACGGCACGGCCAGGGTCGACCTCACGAGCGACGCCCTCTCCGCCTCGGACACCGCCCGCGCACGCATGCAGGCCCAGCTGCTGGCGAGCTTCTCGACGCTCTCGACGATCACGGCGGTCGACCTGAGCGTCGAGTCGACCGTCCTCGACGTGCCCGACCTGGGCGGGGCGGCGCCCCTGCGCGACCCCACGGTCGACGCGCGGCCCCTGGTGGTCGCCGACGGGGTGCTCGGGTTCGCCTCCCGGTCGTCGGTCAGCCCCCTCCCCGGGCTCGGCCCCGTCGTCGGCGCCCTGGCCCCGACCTCGGCCGAGGCGTCGGCGGACCTGTCCGTCGTCGTCGTGGGGACGGACCGCGGCGCCCTGCGCGTCGGAGCGGACGGCTCGAGCCTGCTCGTCGACGGACGCGCGGGGCTCGCCCCGCCGACCCTCGACGACGCCGGCTGGGTCTGGTCGGTGCCGGTCGACGACGCCCGGGCCGTCACGGCCACCGGCGCGGACGGGGTGCCCCACGCCGTCACGTCCACGCTGCCCGCCGGGTCGGCGGTCGTCGCGTTCCGGGTGTCGCGGGACGGGGCCAGGGCGCTCGTGCTGCTCGACGACCAGGGCGAGTCCCGCCTCCTCGTCGTCGCCCTGTTGCGTGACTCCCGCGGCGTGCCGACGGCGTTCGGCCCGCCGGTCGAGCTGGCGGCGCCGACGGGCCGCCCCGTCGACGCGACGTGGGCCGACCAGCTGACGGTCGCCTCCCTGACCGACACGGGAGAGGGCTCGCTCGTCTCGCTCGCCGAGGTGGGCGGGGCGTCGGCGGGGTCGGGGCAGCCGTCGGGCAGCGCCACGACCATCGTCGGCGGGAACGGCGCGTCCAGCCTGCGCGTGCTGACGGCGGAGGGCTCCGTGCTCGAGCCCCGGGGGAGCAGCTGGCAGGACACGGGCGTCGTGGCGGACCTGCTCGCGACCCAGCGCTGAGCGGCCGGTCGGGCGCGTCGTCCCTCCCCGGGGCCGGTCGTCGCGACGTCGTCCCCATCCGCGGCCGGTCCGGCAGGGGGCGGCCTCGCGACGCGGCCAGGCTGGAGAGGTGCCGCTCGTCCTCCGTCCCGCCCTCGCGTCGGCCCTCCGGGGCGCCCTGGCCGTGGTGTCGCCGGTCAGCTGCGCCGGCTGCGGCGCCCCCGACCTCGAGGTCTGCGGCAGCTGCCGCATCCTCCTGCGTCCCCGGCCCGTCGAGGCGGTGCACGCCGGCCTCCGCGTCGTCACGGCGCTCCGGTACGAGTTCGAGGTCCGCGAGGCCGTCCTGGCCTACAAGCAACGCGGCCGGCTGAGGCTCGCGGCCGAGCTCGGCCCGGCCCTGCGCGCCGCGGTGGACGTCGCCCTGC
>NZ_CAUPYL010000064.1:0-12512 GCF_963515265.1 uncultured Frigoribacterium sp. | reverse complement strand
GGCTGCGGCGGCCACGGCCCCCGGCGCCTGGGGCGTCGGGGACCCGGGCGTGCCCGCCGGGGTCGCGGTCGACGACCCGCGCTGCACGGGGAACGCGTTGAAGAAGAGCTCGGTCAGCTTGCGGCGCCACGGCACGTCGAAGAAGTAGTCCGCGGCGGCGCCGGTGGCGAGGTACCGGGCGAGTCGCCGCGGCAGGGCGCCGAGGATGAGCGGCGCGTCGAGGTGGCTCGAGTGGTTGGCGACCACGATGAAGCCGCCCTCGACGCCCTTGAGCCGGTCGCGGTCGATGACGGTGACGCTCGTGATCGACCAGATCGTGGGCTTGAGGACGACGCGCTGGGCGACGTAGCGGGCCATCGCGTGGCCGCGCGAGCTGAAGCGGTCCTTGACGTCGACGGCGGCGCGGGCGACGGCGTCGCGACGCGGGCGAGCCGCGCGAGCGTCGGCGGACGACGACGACGAAGGAGACGACGACGCAGCAGACGAGGCGGACTCCGCCTCGGCGGCCTCCTGGGTCTCGTCGGGTCGGTCGTCGCGGGCCACCGTCACCGCTCCACCGGAGCGTCCGTGCCGGCAGCACCGCCGGCAACAGCGTCCGCGGGCGCACGGCGGCTCGACGAGATCGCGCCGGACACGGCGCGCACGGCGCTGCCCGGGGCGTGCTTGACCAAGCCGATCAGCACCTTGTACCGAAGCGTGGGCATGGACACCACCTTGCCTCTCTCGACGTCGCGCAGGCACGCGGACACCAGTCGTTCGGCGCTGAGCCACATCGAGTTGGGTATGGACGACGACCGGATCCCGGCGCGCTGATGGAACTCCGTGCGCACCCACCCCGGCTGCAGCACCGTGACGCCCACGCCGCTGCCCTTCAGCTCGACCGCGAGGCCCTCGCTGAACGAGTTGACCCACGCCTTGATCGACGAGTAGCTGCCCATCGCCATGTAGCCCGCGACGCTGCCCACGTTGACGATGTGGCCGGAGCCACGGAGGCGCATCGCGCGCCCCGCGGACGCCGAGAGCACCAGCACGCTCCGCACCATCACCTCGAACGCGCGGTCGTGCACGGCCGTGTCGGTGCTCGTCAGCGGCTCGTGCACGCCGAAGCCGGCGTTGTTGACGAGCAGGTCGACCGGACGGTCGACCTCGGCGAGCCTGGCGGCCACCCGGTCGACGTCGGCACGGTCGCCGAGGTCGGCGGAGAGCACCTCGACGTCGCGTCCGAGGGCCCTCAGCTCGAGGGCGATCAGGTCGAGTCGGGCGGGGTCGCGGGCGACCAGGACGAGGTCCCAGCCGCGGGCGGCGAGTTGGCGGGCGAATTCGGCTCCGATGCCGGACGTGCCCCCGGTGACGAGCGCTGTTGCCATGCCGCTTACGATACGGTCTTGTCGGGAAACTGCGTGCATCGTGTCCCGTTCACCACCGCGATGAGGTCCCCCGGAGGAACACAGCCATGACGACCGATCGCGACCCCTACGACTCGAGCACCTTCGACATCCGCGAGTTCACCCTGACCGCCCAGGGCACGCTTCGCGCCGAGCTCGACCTGGCGCCCTTCGAGGCCGCGCCGCTCGGCCCGGACGAGCTCCGCCTCCTGCGCCACCTCGGCCGCCTCGAGAGCGCGACGATGGAGCACCTCCGCAACCTGCTCGTCACCGCCACGCACAAGGACGCCCGGGTCACCGCGTTCCTCGTCACCTGGGCCTTCGAGAAGTACTGGATCGCCGACGCGGTCGACGCCGTGCTCGAGGCGAACGGCGAGCCGCGCCTCAAGGACGTCGAGGAGGGGCCCCGCCGACACAGCCCCGGCGAGGCGGTCGAGCGGCGTGGCCCGATCACCCGCGCGATCGAGGCCATCGGCCGCGGCGTGCCCATCGTGGCCGTGCACATGACCACCGGCCTCGTCGACGAGTGGGTGATGCGGCACGCGTACGACGTCCTCGTCGAGCGCGCCGACAGTCCCGCGCTGACCGCGATCGTCGAGCGCCTCCGCACCGTCAAGGCGCGGCACGAGGAGTTCTTCGACGTCGAGGCACGCTGGCGCCTCGAGGACTCGGCCCGTGCCGTGAAGCAGACCCGCGCCTCCTTGTCGACGGCGGTCTGGCCGCTGGGCGCCGTCGAGCGCTCGGACGCCGAGCGCACCTTCTTCGACGCCGCGGTGTGGGGCGGCGCGGCCGGCCACCTGCGAGCGGACGCCGTCGGCGACCGCGTCGCCTCCCTGCCCGGACTCGACGCCTCCGTGGGCGCCGCCGTGACCCGAAAGCTCACCGCATGACCGTCCCTGCCCCCTCCTCCGTCCCCGGCTCGACCGTGACCAGCCTCGGCTCGGCGCACGTGCTCCTGACCGGCGGCACCGGCTTCGTCGGCCAGGCGATCCTCGAGCGGCTGCTGTCGTCGCACCCCGACACGACGGTCACGCTGCTCATCCGCCCGAAGGCCGGCACGTCGGCCCTGGCCCGCCTGCGGCACCTCCTCAAGAAGCCCGTGTTCGCGTCCTGGCGCGAGCGCGTCGGGGCGGACGAGGTCGAGCGCGCGCTGACCGAGCGGCTCCGGGTCGTCGAGAGCTCCCTCGGCTCGCTGCCGGCCCTGCCGGGCGACCTCGACGTCGTCATCCACAGCGCGTCGACGGTGTCGTTCGACCCGCCGATCGACCAGGCGTTCGACACGAACGTGGGCGGCGCCGTCGGTCTCTACGAGGCGCTGGTCGCGGCGGGCGGCGACCCGCACGTCGTCCACGTCTCGACGGCCTACGTCGGGGGCATCCGCAAGGGCGTCTTCCCCGAGGCGGCGCTCCGCCACGACGTCGACTGGCGCGCCGAGCACGCGGCCGCCCGCGACGCTCGTGCCCGCGTCGAGGCGGCGTCGCGCCAGCCCGAGACGCTCCGCGGGTTCCTGGCCGAGGGCAGGGCGGGCCACGGCAAGACCGGCCCGCAGGCGGTCGCGGCGGCAGCCGAGGAGGCGCGGGTCGCCTGGGTGGCCGCTCGTCTCGTCGACTACGGGCGCACCCGCGCCGAGACCCTCGGCTGGACCGACGTCTACACGCTGACCAAGGCCTTCGCCGAACGCGCCGCCGAGCAGATCTGGGCGGCCGAGGGCCACCGGTTGTCCGTCGTCCGCCCCGCGATCGTCGAGAGCGCACTTCGCCACCCCTACCCGGGCTGGATCGACGGCTTCAAGGTCGCCGACCCGCTGATCATGTCGTACGCCCGCGGCCTGCTGCCCGAGTTCCCCGGGGTGCCCGACAGCGTGCTCGACATCGTGCCGGTCGACTACGTGGTGAACGTGGTCCTGGCCGTCGCCGCGAACCCGGCCGGCGCCTCCTCGGCCTCTGCCGTCGACTCCGGTGCAGCCGGCGCCGTCGCGTCGGGCGCTGCGACCGACGGCGCGGCCTCGGCCCCCGAGCCGCAGTACTTCCACGTCGCGTCGGGCAACAGCAACCCGTTCCCGATCCTGCGGATGTTCGACAACCTCAAGACGTTCTTCACGGCGAACCCGCTGCCGCGCGACGAGCACACGAGCATCCCCGTGCCGCACTGGAACTTCCCCGGCGTGCGCAAGGTGGAGGGCGCGATCCGGACCGCCCAGCGTGCGAACGACTGGCGCGAGCGCGTGCTCGTCCGCCTGCCCTCGACGACCCGCACCCGCACGGCCCTGACCGGCGTGCAGACGCGGCGGGCCGACCTCGAGTCGCTGCAGAGCCTCACCGACCTGTACCGGCACTACGTGCAGTCCGAGATCATCTTCGACGACCGCCGCACGCGCGCCCTGCACGACGGCCTCCCCGAGGAGGCGCCGGCCGACATCGGCTTCGACGTCACGGACATCGACTGGGAGGACTACTTCCAGACCGTGCACTTCCCGTCGATCACGGCGATGACGCGGGCGTTCTCGGTGCGTCCCGCCGCGGCCGGTGCCGTGCTCGACGCCCGGGCGCTGCCGCAGCGCACCGACGTCGTCGCCGTCTTCGACCTCGAGGGCACCGTGCTCGACTCGAACATCGTCGAGCAGTACCTCTGGGTGCGCTCGAACGGCTTCCGCAAGGCTGCCTGGCCCGCCGAGGTCGCGTCGCTGTTGACCGGGCTGCCCGCCTACCTGCGCGCCGAGGGGCGCGACCGCGGCGAGTTCATCCGGGCGTTCCTCCGCCGGTACGCCGGCATGCCCGTCTCGCGCCTGAAGGGTGTCGTCCGCTCGGCCGGCTACGCCGAGACGGTCCGCCGGCACACCCTGCCCGAGGCGCTCGCGCGCATCGCCGAGCACCGCGCCGCCGGGCACCGCACCGTGCTCGTCACGGGCTCGATCGGCACCCTCGCGACCCCCATCGCCCACCTCTTCGACGAGGTCGTCGCGAGCACGATGCACGAGCGCGACGGCGTCCTGACGGGCTACCTCGCGCAGCCGCCGCTCGTCGACGAGGCCCGTGCCGCATGGCTCGCTCAGTGGGCCCTCGAAGAGGGAATCGACCTCACTGGGTCGTACGGGTACGGTGACAGCCACGCCGACCTGGCGTGGCTCGAGATGCTCGGCAACCCGTCCGCCGTCAACCCCGACGCCAATCTCGCACGCGAGGCGCTCCGAAGAAGATGGAGCATCCGAGATTGGTCGCGTGCCCGCGGTTCGTCCGCGTCCGGAACATCGACGGCCCCCGCCGTCGGCACCACCTCGAAAGGAGAAGGAGACAGGGTCTGACGACCCGCGCCTCCTCACGCCACATGGCATTCGACATCGACAAGTTCGCCGCCACCAGCGAGCGCATCACCTGGGATGACCTCGACCTGGACCACTTCAAGGAGAACCCGCTCAGCCCGGACTCCCTCCGCACGCTGCGCTACATGGCCGACGTGGAATACCACACTGTCTGCTACACCCGTGACCTGCTGACGACGCCCTCGCACAAGGAGGGCGACGTCTCGACCTTCATGACCATGTGGAACCGCGAGGAGTTCTGGCACGGCGAGGCCCTCGCCGCGATCCTCGAGGTGCACGGCGAGAAGGTCGACTACGACCAGCTGCGCGCGAACCGGCTCAAGCTCGGCTGGCGCGACAAGCTCGACCCCGTCAAGCAGGGCCTGCTCGGCAAGTTCGTCGGCTCCGACTTCGTGGCCGTGCACATGTCGTGGGGCGCCGCCAACGAGTACTCGGCCGTCGCCGCCTACAAGCGGATGGCCGCCCTCGAGAAGGACCCGGTGCTCGCCGAGCTGCTCGTGCGCATCGCCCGCCAGGAGTCGCGCCACGTCGCGTTCTACGTCTCGCAGGCCCGTGAGCGCCTGCTCAAGAGCAAGAAGGCGCAGAAGCTGACCCGCTTCCTGCTTCAGAAGGTCTGGGCGCCCGTCGGCTCGTCGATCATGGAGCTCGACGACGTGAAGTTCGTCTTCGGCCAGCTCATGAGCGGCGAGGAGGGCCGCAAGGCCGCCGAGAAGCTCGACGCCAACATCTCGAACCTGCCCGGCATGTCGGGGCTGACGATCTTCCAGAAGGCGCTCGACGGGCTCGGCGTCACGCACGGCCCCGCCGCGGGCGGCTCGGTCAGCGTCGCCTGACGACCCGTCCGGCACGGCTCCCTTCCTCGGCCGCAGGTCGTCCCGCCTCGGCGGGGCGGCCTGCGGCTCCGTTAGTCTGGGGCGGTCGGGCACCCGGCCGACCAGCGAGAGGCGACACCACGTGAAGACGAGCCACCTGAGGCACTTCCTCGTCGCGGCCGAGGTGCTGCACTTCCCCGTCGCGGCCGACAAGCTCGGCATCTCGCGGCAGAAGCTCGAGTCGTCGATCGAGGCGCTCGAGCTCGAGTTCGGGCAGAAGCTGTTCGACCGCGACGCCTCGCCCTACCGCCTGACCAAGGCGGGCCGCGCGGCCGTGGTCGTCGCCGAGGAGGAGCTGGCCAGCCCCTCGACACCGCCCGCGCCGCCTGCTCCCCCGGCCGGCGGCAAGGCCAAGGCGTCGAAGGGCAAGGGGCGCACCCCGGCGGTCAAGGGGCAGCCGAAGCCGTTCAAGAAGCGCCAGGGGCGCTAGGGGCAGCAGGGCGCCAGGGCGCTAGCCGACCTCGCCGCCGCTCGCCTCCGCCAACCAGTCCGCGTACCGGGTGTTCTCGGCCATGCGGCGGGTCTCGTCCGGGGCGTCGTCGTCCCACCAGACCGGGCCCCGCTCGCCGAGCGCCGTCTTCGCGGCGTCGACCCGGGCCCGGGCGGCCTCGCGGGCCTCGGCGTCGTCGTCGGCCCGCGCGGTCTTCTTCGCGCGCCGCGCCTCCATCAGCTCGTGCACGAGCTCGGCCCGACGCTCCTCGGGCAGCGACGGGTCCGTGCGGCGCCAGAGGCGACCTCGGACGACGAGGTAGCGGCCGTCGGGCGTGACGAGGGGTGCGGGTGAGTCGGCCATGCGGCCAGTCTGCCGCGCCCCGCCGCGCCCCGTGCCTCCACGCCCCGCCCCGGGTCCCACGTCGACGATTCAGGAGACGGCGTCGACGGCGGTCCCGAGGTCCGGGCACGGGCACGTTCGCGACGGCGTCTCCTGAGACCTCGACGCGGGTCCCGGACGCGAGCCCTCAGGCGCTCAGCCGCCGACCGGCGCGACCCTCAGCTCGCGCTGCACCTGCAGGGCCAGCTCGCGCAGCAGCACGAGGTCGACGCTCTCGGCGCTCCGCGGCTCGGCGTCGACGACGCAGAGGGCGCCGATCCGCACGCCGTCCGGGCTCTCGACGGGGTGTCCGGCGTAGAACCGCACGCTCGGGTGGGAGACGAAGCGGTCGTCGCGCCAGGCGTCGGGCACGACCATCGCGGTGCCGCTCCGCACGGTCTTCGAGCAGAAGGACGACGCGATGGGCACCTCCACCTGTGACGACCCGGCGACCGACTTGTTCCAATGGCGCCCGTCGTCGATGAGCGAGAACGCGGCCCCCTGGGCGCCGAGCAGCACCCGCGCCCGCTCGACGATGTCGTCGAACCGCTTCTCGGCCGGCGTGTCGAGCAGCCCGAGGGCGCGGACGGCGGCGATGCGCGTCTCGTCGGTCTGGGGCGCCTCGCGGGCGGTCCGCGCCGTGCTCCCCGCGGCCAGGGCGGCGTCGACCAGCGGCGCGACCACGGCGGCGAGGGCCGCGGCCCAGGCCGGGTAGGGGACGGAGGTGCGGGCCGGCTCCCCGAGGCCCTCGGGCGCGGCGACGGGGCCGGGCGGGCACACCATCGACACCCGGGCCCTGGCAGCGCAGAGCCCCTCGGTCACGCGGTTGAGCTCCTCGGCGTGGGCGTCCACGACGCCGCCGCAGCGCAGGGCGAACTTCGGCACCGAGCTCGGCGGCTGGATGCCCGTCACGACGATCTCGCACGACGGGTCGACCTCCTCCTCGAGGGCGTCGAGCAGGGCCGCGAGCCCGGCGGCCCAGCGCGACCGCGGGACCAGCCGCAGGGCGTCGCTCACGCCCAGCACGACGACGACGGCGTCGTAGCGCCCGAGGTCGCGACCCCGGACGAAGGAGGCGGCGGTCGCGACGGACACGTCGGCGTCGGCCAGCGCGTCGACGTCGGCGCCGCGGCCGGTCAGCGCCGACAGGGCACGGGCCAGCGTGCCCGGCAGGGCGAGGTCGTGGCTGCGGACGCCCCAGCCGACGGCGGGACCGTTGCCCAGCACGAGCACGCGATCGGGATCGGTGCCGGGGGCGTGGCCGCTCGGGTGGTCGTCCGGACACGGCGTCGAGAGCAGCTCGTCGACGACGCGGTACCGCGCGCGGACCCAGGCCCGGACGAGAGGGAGGGGGAGGCGGCGCATGCGGGTACTCCGACCCGGACGACGGGCGTGATCGAGGGGGCCGGGGCGGCGTGGTCGCCCGGGCACGACGGGTGGGGTGAGTCGATGATGCTCGCGCCGGGGCGCGCCGGCAAGCCCCCGCTCGGGGCGGGCCCGCTCTCGTCAGGAAGACCGAGAGAACGACGACGAGCGCGTCAGGAAGAGGACGACGACGAGGGGTCGGCCCCGGCCGTCGGAGCGGACCGGGACGCCGCCTGTGCCCGCAGCTCGGCGAGGTCGTCGTCGAGGCCGGCGAGCCGCTCGGCCCGGGCCTCGCCGTAGGCGGCGTCGACGACGACGGAGGCGGCGCGCACCCGGGTCACGACGGCCGCGCCGACGTCCCCCCAGGCTCGGGCGACCGCCGTCTGGACGATGTCGTCGACGTACTCGGCGTCGTCGCGCAGGGCGTCCAGCCGGTCGGCGACGGCCGTGTACGTCTTCTCGCGGAACCAGAGGGTCTCGTCGTCGCCCTTGCGGTAGTCGTGCTGGTGCCGGGAGCGGCCCTTGGAGCGGAGCGCCTTCTGGCGCGCCTCCCCGATGCGGCGGTTCTGGTACCGCTGCTCCTCGGCGAGGCGGTGGAGCGTGCGACGAACGGAGGCGGCGGTCTCGTCGTGGTCGAAGACGTCGTCGTCGCGCAGCGCACGCACGACGATGCGGTTGGCGACCGACACGATCGCGGCGGCCCGCGAGATCAGCAGGCCCTCGACGACCGCGCGCTCCAGGGCCTCGGGGTCGACCGGCGCCGGGTCAGGGCCCGCGGGGCCGGCGCTGCCGCGCGTGCTCCGCCACCTCACGACGCCTCCCCCGCTGCTGCCGCCCGTGCTGCTGCCGCTGCCATGACCTGCTCCTCGTCGACCGGGCCGTCCTGACACGGCGCCTCCTCTGATTAAAGACCCGGTGCCGGGACCGCGACGAATCGTCGGTCCCGGCACCGGGGCGAGGGCACCGCGGCAGGTGCAGCCGGGCGCCTCAGCCCTGGCTGCCGCCGGCGGTCACGAGGGCGTCCTGGACGGCGCCGACGAAGTCGTCGAGGTCGTCGGGGGTGCGCGAGGTGACGAGGGTGAAGCCGCCCTCGACGTCCGTGACGACGGAGCGGTCGACCCACGAGCCGCCCGCGTTCGTGGCGTCGGTCCGCAGCGAGGCGAACGAGGTGAGCTCCTTGCCCTTCAGGAGGTCCGCCTCCACCAGCAGCCAGGGGCCGTGGCAGATGGCGGCGACGGGCTTGCCTGCCGAGGCGAAGGCCTCGACCAGCGAGACCGCGCCGTCGTCCTGGCGGATCGTGTCGGCGTTGATGGTGCCGCCGGGCACGAGCAGCAGGTCGAAGTCGGCCGCGTCGGCCTCGTCGAGGGTGGTGTCGGGGCGGACGGTCTCGCCCGGGTCCTTGTCGCCGACGAGCGTCTGGATCGGCTCGGTCGACTGCGCGGCGACGACGACGGTCGCGCCGGCCTCGCGCAGGGCACGGGCGGGCACGACGAGCTCGTCCTGCTCGACGCCGTAGTTGGTGACGATCGCGAGCACGCGTCGTCCGGTCAGATCGGTGGTGGCCATGGGGCTCTCCTCCTCCGGGCCCGCGGGGCGGGCCGATCGATGTCGAGCACCGGTCTACGCCGCGGGGCTGGAGGGGCACTCGGGAGCCTGTCCCCCGGTCGCCCCGGCTGCGCCTCAGCTCGCGAGCAGCGCCCGCGCCGTCCCCTCGTCGAGGATGAGGTCGGTCGCGAGCCCGGCGGCGAGGGCACCGCGCACCCCCGCGACCTTCGCCTCGCCGGCCACGACGCACACCCGACGCGGCGCACGTCGGATGGTCTCGAGGTCGGGTCCCGTGCCGCGGGCGTTCATGGCGATGTCGGCCGACGAGCCGTCCTCGCGGTAGAACACGGTCGCGACGTCGCCGACGACGCCGTCGCGGTCGAGGCTCAGCTGGTCGCTCTTCTCGAGGTAGCCCCCCGACCAGACGTGGCTCGGCACCCGGGCGTCGCGCGAGCCGACCCCGAAGACGACCAGGTCCATCGAGGCCTGCAGCTCGAGCACGCGCTTCGTGCTGCTCTCGCGCCAGAGCGCGCGCTTGGTCGCCGGGTCGTCGAAGAACGCCGGCACGGGGAACTGCTGCACCGCCGCCGAGTACGCGGCCCCGAAGCGCCGCAGGATCTCACTCGCGTACTCGATGCCCGTCGTGCGCGTGTTCGCTGCGCCGTTCAGCTGCACCACGACGGAGTTGTGCGTCGCCCGGGGCACCAGCGACCGGCTGACGGCGCTGAGGGTCGCACCCCACGCGACCCCGACCACCATGTTCGAGTCGACGTAGGGCGTGATCGTGCGGGCCGCCGACAGGGCGACCCGCTCGAGCCGGTCGATCTCGCTGATCTGGTCGGGCACGGGCACGACGTGCGCGACGACGCCGAAGCGGTCGTGCAGGGCCGCGGCCGACCTCGTCGCCTGGTCGAGCGGCGACTTGATCTGGATCTCGACGAGGCCCGTCTCGCGGGCGGCCTTGAGGAGGCGCGAGACCGACGAGCGGGACGTGTTCAGCTCCGAGGCGATCGCCTCCATCGTCAGGTCCTGCATGTAGTACAGGTGCGCCGCACGGAGCGCGTCGTGGGTCTTCTCGGACGTCGTCGCCTCGGCCATGGGCACCTCCGTGCACATCTGTGCAGATACGTTGCACCCTCGTCAGGAGGGGTCGATCATGGACACTACCGGCCCGAGCAGCCGGCGCACGACCCCACCGCTCACCGAACGCAACGGGAAAGAAGCTCCACTGTGACCGAGTCGAAGAAGACAGGGACGATGCGCGCCAACGTGTCGCGCATCGCCGACCGCCCCCACGCCCAGGTGCTGATCGTCGGAGGGGGCATCAACGGCATCGCCACGTTCCGCGACCTCGCTCTCCAGGGCGTCGACGTCGTCCTCGTCGAGCGCGCCGACTACGCCTCGGGCGCCTCGGCTGCCTCGTCGCACATGATCCACGGCGGCATCCGCTACCTCGAGAACGGCGAGTTCCGCCTCGTCCGCGAGAGCGTGGAGGAGCGCAACGGCCTCCTCAAGATCGCGCCCCACTACGTCAAGCCGCTGCAGACGACGATGCCGATCTTCTCGACGTTCTCGGGCATCCTCAACGCCCCGCTGCGCATGCTCACGCACAAGCAGCGCAGCACGAAGGAGCGCGGCGCGCTCCTCATCAAGGTCGGCATGACCATGTACGACTCGTTCTCGCGCGACGGCGGCTCCGTGCCCCGTCACAAGTTCCTGGGCCGCAAGGCCGCGCTGGCCGAGATGCCGCACCTGAACAAGGACCTGAAGTACACGGGCACCTACTACGACGCCTCGGTCCACGAGCCCGAGCGCCTCGCCCTCGACGTGCTCAAGGACGGCCTCGCCGCAGGCGACAACGCGCGCAGCGCGAACTACCTCGAGGCCGCCGGCACCGCCGACGGCGGGGTCGTGCTGCGCGACGTCGTGACCGGCACGGAGTTCACCGTGACGGCCGACGTCGTCGTCAACGCCTCCGGCCCCTGGACCGACCTGACGAACGCGGCGCTCGGCGCCGAGTCGCAGTACATGGGGGGCACCAAGGGCTCGCACATCGTCGTCGACAGCCCCGAGCTGCTCGAGGCCACGAACGGCCGCGAGATCTTCTTCGAGAACAACGACGGCCGCATCGTGCTGATCTACCCGCTGAAGGGCCGCGTGCTGATCGGCACGACCGACCTCGAGGCCGACATGGCCGAGCCCGCGGTCTGCACCGAGGAGGAGGTCGACTACTTCTTCGACCTCGTCAAGCACGTCTACCCCGACATCGAGATCACGCGCGACCACATCGTCTACCGCTACTCGGGCGTCCGCCCGCTGCCGAAGCACGACGACCTCGCCGCCGGCTTCGTGTCGCGCGATTACCGCATCGTCGAGACCGAGGTCGCGGAGCTGCCGACCAGCAAGGTGCTCAGCCTCGTCGGCGGCAAGTGGACGACGTTCCGCGCCCTGTCGGCGCACCTGTCGACCGAGGCGACGAACCGTCTCGGCGTGACCCGCACGGTCGACACGACCGGCATGGCGATCGGTGGCGGCAAGGACTTCCCGACCACCGACGCGGCCCGCACCACCTGGGTCGCGGCCCACGCCGACGGCCTCAGCCGCGAGCACGTCGACCGCCTCCTCACCCGCTACGGCACCCGTGCGGAGAGCGTGATCGAGGTGCTGCTCGACCAGCCGTCCGAGCCTCTGGCGAGCGACCCGGGCCTCACCACGGCCGAGATCGCTTACTTCGCCGAGCACGAGGACGCGGTGCACCTCGCCGACGTCGTCCTGCGCCGCACCAACCTCGCCTTCGTGGGCGGCGTCACGATCGAGCTGCTCAGCGAGATCGCCGACGTCCTGGCGTCGAGCCTCGGCTGGACGGCCGACGAGCGCGAGGCCGAGATCGAGGCCACGCTCGACGTGCTGCGCACGTCGCACGGCGTCGAGGTGTCGTCCCAGCACGTGCCCAGCGGCACGCCCGTCGCGAGCACGCCCGCCTCGTAGGAGGCGCCTCCCGCGACCACGAGACCCGCCCGCCCCTCGGGGCCGGGCGGGTCTCGTGCGTCCGGGGCCGGGCGCGGTGGCGACCGTCGCAGCACCGGGCCGGCCGGGCGCCCCCGCGCCCCGCCCGGCACCGGGCCCCCCCGGTGCCGGGGCGAGTGCCCCACCGCCCTGAGGACGCCCCCCCCGCCCATGGGGCCGCGGCCCGCGGCCCAGGGCGGCGGCAGGGG
>NZ_CAUPYL010000063.1:0-12945 GCF_963515265.1 uncultured Frigoribacterium sp. | reverse complement strand
CGCCAGGCGCCGCCCCTTGCGCGCAGCGCCTCAGGCCACGCGCTCGGCGGCCTCCACCACGTTGGCGAGCAGCATCGCGCGGGTCATGGGGCCGACTCCCCCGGGCACCGGCGACAAGGCGCCTGCCACGGCGGCCACGCCCGGGTCGACGTCGCCGCGCAGCTTGTACTTGCCGGTCTCCTCGTTGAGGACACGCGTGATGCCCACGTCGATCACGGTCGCTCCGGGCTGCACCCAGTCGGGCTTCACCAAGCCGGCCACCCCGGCGGCGGCCACGACGATGTCGGCCCGGCGCACCTCCGCGGCGACGTCGGCCGTGCGCGAGTGCGTCAGCGTGGCCGTCGCCTCGAGCCGCGTCAGCAGCAGCCCGAGCGGACGCCCCACCGTCAGCCCCTGGCCGACGATCGTCACGTGCGCGCCGGCGATCGGCACGTCGTAGGCGCGCAGCATCGCGACGATGCCGCGTGGCGTGCAGGGCAGAGGCGTGTCGATGGAGCCCTTGCCCCCGGGCACGGCGAGCACGAGCTCGCCCAGGTTGACGGGGTGCAGGCCGTCGGCGTCCTTGGCGGGGTCCATCAGCTCGAGCATCGCCGTCGGGTCGATGCCCTCGGGCAGCGGCAGCTGGATGATGAAGGCCGTCACGGCCTCGTCCGCGTTCATCGTCTCGATCGCGGCGCGGATCTCGGCCTCCGAGGCCGTGTCCGGCAGGTCGATGCGGATCGACTCGATCCCCACCTCGGCGCAGTCGCGGTGCTTGCCCGCGACGTACGAGAGCGAGCCGGGGTTGGCCCCGACGAGGATCGTCCCGAGCCCCGGCGCCGTGCCGCGCGCCTTGAGGGCGTCGACCCGCTCGCGCACGTCGGCCTTGACGGTCGCGGCGAGAGCCGTGCCGTCGATCTTCACGGCACTGCCCGGCCCTGCGATCAGCGGCCGTCCCTGCTCGTCGACGTCGACCTCCACGGCACCGGCCGACGAGGGGCCCGCGCCGACGCCGGCATCACCGGAGGGCACGATGCCAGAACCGGCAGCTGCATCGGGACCGGCACCAGCCGCATCGACGCCGGCAGCCGCAGCCGCTCCAGCGGGCGCACCAGCCCCGGCACCAGCCGCACCAGCACCAGCAGCCGCAGCCGCAGCCGCAGCCGCAACCGCAGGGTCAGCTGCGCCGGCCGGCTCAGGGGACGAGGAGGCGCCGGTCGCGTCGACCGGGCCCACGCCCGCGCTCACGCGTAGAGCGGGAACGCGTCGGTCAGAGCCTTCACGCGCGCGGCCAGCGCGGCGATGTCGGGCTCGGGCATCAGCGTCGCGGCGATGATGTCGGCGACCTCGGCGAACTCGGCGTCGTCGAATCCGCGGGTCGCGAGCGCGGACGTGCCGATGCGGACGCCGGAGGTGACCATCGGCGGGCGAGGATCCCACGGGACCGAGTTGCGGTTGACGGTGATGCCGACCTCGTGCAGGAGGTTCTCGGCCTGCTTGCCGTCGACCTCGCTGGCGCGCAGGTCGACGAGCACGAGGTGCACGTCGGTGCCGCCGGTCAGCACGTCGACTCCGGCCGCCTTCGCGTCGGCCTGCATGAGGCGTGCGGCGAGGGCCTGGGCGCCTCGGATGGTGCGCTCCTGGCGGTCCTTGAACTCGGGCTCGGCCGCGAGCTTGAACGCGGTCGCCTTGGCGGCGATGACGTGCATCAGCGGGCCGCCCTGCTGGCCGGGGAAGACCGCCGAGTTGAGCTTCTTGAAGAGCGGCTCGTGGTTCGACAGGATCACGCCGGACCGGGGACCGGCGAGGGTCTTGTGCACGGTCGACGAGACGACGTGGGCGTGCGGCACGGGCGAGGGGTGCAGGCCGGCGGCGACGAGTCCGGCGAAGTGCGCCATGTCGACCCAGAGGTACGCGCCGACCTCGTCGGCGATGGCGCGGAAGGCCTCGAAGTCGAGCTGGCGGGGGTAGGCCGACCAGCCGGCGATGATCACCTTGGGCTGGTGCTCGATCGCTTGGCGACGGACGACGTCCATGTCGATGAGGTACGTCTCGGGGTCGACCTCGTACGCGACGGCCTTGTACATCTTGCCGCTGAAGTTGAGCTTCATGCCGTGGGTCAGGTGGCCGCCGTGCGACAGCTCGAGACCGAGGATCGTGTCGCCGATGTCGGCGAGCGCCGCCAGCACGGCGGCGTTGGCCTGGGCGCCCGAGTGGGGCTGCACGTTGGCGAAGTCGGCGCCGAACAGCGACTTGGCGCGCTCGATGGCGAGGTTCTCGGCGACGTCGACGAACTCGCAGCCGCCGTAGTAGCGGCGGCCGGGGTAGCCCTCGGCGTACTTGTTCGTGAGCACGGAGCCCTGCGACTCGAGCACGGCACGCGGCACGAAGTTCTCGGAGGCGATCATCTCGAGGTAGTCGCGCTGACGGCCCAGTTCTTGCTCGAGCACGGCCGCGATCTCGGGGTCGACCTCGCTGAGCGGGGCGTTGAAGGTCGAGGGCAGCTTCTGGCCGGCGGCACTGGCGGTGGACTCTGACTGGATCGTCATGGCGGGTCTCTCTCTACACGGTCACGGGACGAGGGCGGCACGAGGTGCCGGTTCTTCAGGTGGTGAGGTGGCCCAGGCGTACGGCCACGTACCGTGTGTGCGTCGCTCCCCGATGGTGACCATCTGAACGCCAGTCGCGACGGGTCGATCATAACTCGGGCGGCTGGGCGGATGCGAGACTGGGACGATGCCGGACCGCACCGCCACCTCCTCGTCAGACGTCCGGTTCCGCACCGGCATGACCGGCTGGCTCCGGTGGCCGCTGGTGGCCGTGATGCTCGCCCTCGCCGTGTTCTCGTGGGTCGCGCCGGGCGACGACGCCAGCACCTCCGAGCGGACCGTCGGGCCCCTGGTGCTCGTGCTGGTCGCGGTGGTGCTCGCGTCGATGGGCGTCACGGTCAGGGCCGACCGCGCGCGCCTCCTCCTCGCGTTCACGCCCTTCTACCGGCGGTCGGTGGCGCGTCAGGAGATCGTCTCGGTCACGGCCGACACCTGGAGCCCGATCAGCTTCGGCGGCTGGGGCGTCAAGGGCTGGGCGCGGTCGAGCAAGGGGCTGCTGCTGAACGCCTCCCTCGGTCGGCGGGGCGACCAGGGGCTGCGCGTCGTGACGACCGACGGGCGCACCTACAACGTCGAGGTGCCCGACCCGGTCGGCGCGGCCGTGAGGGTGCGCGAGCTGCTGGACGTGCCGGAGGCGTCGGTCGCCACCCGCTGACCGGCGGCGGCCGGCAGGACGTCCGGCCGGCGTCGCCGCGACCCGTCGACCGGCGGCGGCCGACGCGACGGCCGGCCTGGGAGAGGCGCGCGAGGAGGCGCCGACAGACCAGACGGTTCGTTCTGCCGGGCCAGCCGTGGCACGCTGGTGCGGTGACGCAGACCCTCGACGACACGCGCACCGGGACCGAGACCGGCGAGCGCCTCCTCGTCGCGCCCGACGTGCCCTGGGTCGTGCTCGTCTGGGACGACCCGGTGAACCTGATGTCGTACGTGAGCTGGGTGTTCCGCAGCTACTTCGGCTACGCGGCGGCCGAGTCGGAGCGCCTCATGATGCAGGTGCACACGACCGGCCGCGCCGTCGTGGCCACCGGCCCGCGCGAGGCGATGGAGCGGCACGTCGAGGCCCTGCACGACTTCGGCCTCTGGGCGACCGTCGCGAAGGCCGACGAGTGATCCCGTTCCGGCGTCGCGGCGACGAGCTGCTGCTCGACCTGCCCGAGCACGAGGCGCGGCTGCTAGGCGACCTCGTCGCCCAGCTCGTCACCGTGCTCGAGGGCGGCGACCCCGGCGACCCGGCCGTGGCGCGCCTCCTGCCGTCCGCCTACCCCGACGACGAGGAGGCGGCGGCCGAGTTCCGCAGGTTCACCTCCGACGACCTCACCGCCCGCAAGCTCGCCAACGCGCGACGGGTGCTCGACGACGTCGCGGCGCCGACGGCCGAGCGGCTCGACGCCGCGGGGCAGCAGTCGTGGCTGCGGACGCTGACCGACCTGCGGCTCGTGCTCGGCAGCCGTCTCGGCGTGACGGCCGACGGGCCGGCGCCGAGCGACGACCCGCACGTGGTCGTCATGCACGACGTGTTCGACTGGCTCGGCTACCTGCAGGAGAGCCTGGTCCAGACGCTGGGCTGACCCCGCGCGCTGCGGGACCCGACCCGCTGCGGGCCGCGCCGATCCTGCGGGCGCTAGCGCCCCTCCTTCGGGAACACCACCCAGAGCACGAGGTACAGCAAGACCTGCGGGCCGGGCAGCAGCAGCGACAGCACGAAGAGCAGCCGCACGAGGAACGGGCTGAGGCCGAAGCGGTTCGCGAGGGCGGCACAGACTCCGGCGATGACCTTGCCGCGGCGGGGACGAGTGAGGGTAGCCATGGGCCCACCCTGCCAGGATCGGGCTCGCCGCGGGTCGGGCTCGCCGCGGGCTTCCGTCGAGGGCGGGTGCTCCGGGCCGAGGGCGGGTCGCTGGCTGCCCGCCCTCGGCCCGGAACACCCGCCCTCGACGAACGAGGAGGTGCGGCACACGAGCGCAGGACGAGTACCACTGCCAGGATCGAGGCGCCGAGGCCGTCACCCGCGGCGGACGACCAGGGGGAATTCGTGGGGAGCACGCCGGACCAGCATCAGCCACCGACGCCGCACGATCGGCAGGAGGAGCGGCACCGGGAGCCTCGCGCGCAGCCGCCGGCCGACGTGCTGCGCCCGCTCCCGCCGTCACCGCCGCTCGCGCCCCCGTCGGTCGACCGCCTGGTGCTCGCCGTCGCCGCGCTGCCCGTGGGCGTCGCCGCCTCCCTCTTCGGCGGCGTCACGCCCGGCCTCGTCGTCTTCTGGGCGGTGGTCGCCGTGTTCGCCGGCGTGGTGACCGGCAGCCGTCCGCACCGCCCCGACGCCGTGCGTCTCTCGATCACGGTCGGCGTGCTGCTCGTCGTGCCGACCGTCTCGCCTGGCCTGCCCGAGGCGTGGAACGTGCTCACCACCTCCGCCGGGGTGTTCTGCGGCGCGACGCTCGGCGGCGTGCTGCGCGCGCGGGCCGACGCCCGCGCCGTCCGCGAGTTCGACCCGCCGACCCGGCCGGAGGACGTGCCGGGCCGGACCGTCCTCCGTCTCGAGACGGACCGCCTCCGGTGGGAGGCCGTCGACCCGTCACCTCGGTTGCTGGAGAAGGCCGTCCGGAGGCTGCGTGACCAGCAGGCCTACCAGGTCGAGCTGCGGCGGGGGCCGGCGGGCATGTTCCTCCTGCGCGACCGAGGGACGCCCTGCTTCGTGCTCCAGGCGGACGACGTCGCAGAGGGGCCGTGGCACGAAGCCCTCGACACGGAGACCGTGCCCGTCGAGGGCGAGCCGTACCCGCAGCTGCTCGGGGCGCGCGAGCTGCGACGCCGGTCGGTCGCCGCCGCCGTGCACTTCAGCCGGACGGGCGAGCGGACGCCGGACCTGCCGTGGGGCCCGGTACGGCCGCGGTGAGGGGCCCGGGTGAACGGCCACGACGCGTGCGACCACGAGGGCGCGACACGGTGACGGGCCGAGTGGACGGACGGCCGTCGAGGCGGGAGGTGACGTCGCCCAGCCCTTGACCGGGTCCGACGCGAGCCCCCTGGGCGGATGCCCGCGAAGAACCGGGCCTACGTCGTGGTCGTCGTGGTCGTCGTGCCGGTGACGGGCATCGCGCCCGTGGCGCGGTGACGGCCGACACCGGGCGAGAATGGTCCGATGAGCGCATCACTCGTGGCCAAGGGCCTGGCCGGCGGCCACGGGCACCGCACCCTGTTCGACGACCTCGACCTGACGGTCGCGCCCGGCGACGTCGTGGGCGTGGTGGGCGTGAACGGGGCCGGCAAGTCGACGCTGCTGCGCCTCCTCGCGGGGGTGGACGAGCCGCAGGGCGGCAGCGTCACGCTGAGCCCCGGCGACGCGTTCGTCGGCTGGCTGCCGCAGGAGCACGAGCGCGTGCCCGGCGAGACCGTCGCCGGCTACATCGGCCGCCGCACGGGCTGCACACAGGCCGCCGCCGAGATGGACGAGGCGGCCTCGGCCCTCGGCGAGGTGGGCGCCGCCCCGCGCACCGACGGGCTCGACCCTGCCGACGTGTACTCGACGGCGCTCGAACGCTGGCTCGCGAGCGGCGCGGCCGACCTGGACGACCGCCTCCCGCAGGTGCTCGCCGAGCTGGGCCTCGGCGCCGAAGCCGAAGCCGAGGGCGCTGTCGGCCCCGACAGCCCGATGACCTCGCTCAGCGGCGGCCAGGCGGCCCGGGTCGGCCTCGCCGCCCTGCTGCTCAGCCGCTTCGACGTCGCCCTGCTCGACGAGCCGACGAACGACCTCGACCTCGACGGCCTCGAGCGGCTCGAGCGCTTCGTGCAGGGCCAGCGCGGCGGCGTCGTGCTCGTCAGCCACGACCGCGAGTTCCTCGCACGCTGCGTCACGAAGGTGCTCGAGCTCGACCTCGCCCAGTCGTCGAACCGGGTGTTCGGCGGCGGCTACGACTCCTACCTCGAGGAGCGCGAGACGGCCCGCCGTCACGCCCGCGAGGCCTACGACGAGTTCGCCGACAAGAAGGCCGACCTCGTCGGCCGTGCCCGCACGCAGCGCGAGTGGTCGAGCCAGGGCGTCCGCAACGCGATGAAGAAGGCCCCCGACAACGACAAGATCCGCCGCAAGGCGTCCGCCGAGTCGAGCGAGAAGCAGGGCCAGAAGGTCCGGCAGATGGAGAGCCGCATCGCGCGCATGGAGGAGGTCGACGAGCCCCGCAAGGAATGGCAGCTCGAGTTCACCATCGGCTCCGCGCCGCGGTCGAGCGCCGTCGTCGCGACGCTCAGCGGCGCGGTGTTCCGCCAGGGCGAGCCGGGCGACGAGTTCGTGCTCGGCCCCGTCTCGCTGCAGGTCGACGGCGGCGACCGCATCGGCATCACGGGGCCCAACGGCGCCGGCAAGTCGACGCTGCTGCGCGGGCTCCTGGGGCGCCAGGCCCCGAGCGAAGGAGGCGCCAGCCGCGGAGCCAGCATCGCCGTCGGCGAGATCGACCAGGCGCGTGCGCTCCTCGCCGGCGACGAGCCCCTGGCCGAGGCGTTCGAGGCGCTCGTGCCCGACTGGCCCCAGGCCGAGGTCCGCACGCTGCTCGCCAAGTTCGGGCTGAAGGCCGACCACGTCTCGCGCCCCGTCGACGAGCTGTCGCCCGGCGAGCGGACCCGCGCCGGCCTCGCCCTGCTGCAGGCCCGCGGCGTCAACGTGCTCGTCCTCGACGAGCCGACGAACCACCTCGACCTCGCCGCGATCGAGCAGCTCGAGCAGGCGCTCGAATCGTACGAGGGCACGCTGCTGCTGGTGACGCACGACCGGCGGATGCTGCAGACCGTGCGGCTCGACCGGCAGTGGCGCGTCGAGGGCGGCCGGGTGACGGAGTCGTGACCCGCGCCTCCTCGACCACCCGCTCGCGCTCGACGACTCGCTCACGGCGCTCGTCGACGCGACGAGCCTTCCCCGTCGCGGGGCTCCTCTCCGTGGCCCTGCTGCTGACGGGCTGCACCGGCGGGTCCGCAGCGGACGACGACGCGACGTCCGGCGCGACGGGCAGCGCCTCGGCCGCACCCGACGCGGGCACCGGCACGAGCGCCGGCTCCGACGACGCCTGGGCCGCCTGGGACGCGGCCCTCGCCGACGTCGACGGGTCGTCCGCCCGGTGGCTCGCGGTCGGCGACTCGATCACGGAGGGGCAGGGCGCCTCCTCGGTCGACGTCCGCTGGGTCGACCTCACCCGCGACGCCCTCCGCGCCGCGCACCCCGTCGACGGCGTCACGGGCGGCGTCGGCTACCGACCGGCGGTGTTCGCGACCTACGGGCCCGACTCCCCCTGGGGCGACTGGGCGACCGACCGGCAGGGCGGCGTCGACCTCGACGGCACCTCGCCTGCCCTGGGCTTCCGCAGCCTCGAGCTCGAGCCCGGAGCGCGGGTGAGCTGGCCGGTGACGGGCACCGACGTGGACCTCTGGTGGGCAGGAGGGGGCGGCTCGTTCACATGGGACGTCGACGGCACCCGGCAGGGCCGCGTCGACACCAGCGACTCGGCCGCGTCGTCGTCGGTGACGCCCGTCGGGGGCCTGGACCCCGGGCCGCACACCGTCACGGTGACCGCCGCGGCCGACGACCGCTCGGACGAGCCCGTCGTCGTGCACGGCCTTGCCGCCTTCGACGGCGACCGGGAGCGCGGCGTGACCCTGTACGACTCGGCGCGGTCGGGCGCCACGACCGGCACGTTCACCGACGACCTCGCGGGCTGGCTCGAGGCGGTCGCTGCGGCCGAGCCCGACGTCGTCACGATCACGCTCGGCGCCAACGACCTGCGGGGCAGCAGCCCCGAGGAGTTCGCGGACGGCTACCGGGACGTCGTCGAGGGCCTGCAGGCGCTGGACGCGCCTCCCACGGTGGTCGTCGTCGACGAGTTCCCCGTCGCGGCCGGCCTGGCCGACACCGGGCAGGCGCCGACCGCCGACTACTCCGCCGCGCTCGACGAGGTCGTCGACGAGACCGGAGTCGTGTCGGTGTCGCTCGGCGACGCGCTCGCGAGCTCGGGCACGACCGACCTGCGCAGCCTGCTCTCGTCGGACGGGCTGCACCCGGACGACGCCGGCCAGCGCGCGATCGCCGCCTTCATGACGGGCGTGCTCGGGCGCTGACCCCGTCAGTTCATCAGAGCGAAGGTGGAGTCGAGGGCTTCCTCACCCGACAGCGAGGGCTCAAGGGTCAGGAGAGTCGTCGCCGTGACAGTGAAGATGCCGTGGGGGGTCACAACGGTCCCTCCGTTGGCGTTCAGGCCCGTCGTCTCACCGTTCTGTACGAATGCTCGACCCTGCACATCGCTGGCACGGGCATCATCGACGGGTGTCACCTCGCCGGACGCGGCTACTGCGTTCGCCTGCTCCTCGATGACGTCAGCATCGAACTCCTGTGCCTGAGCCAGGGCGAAGACGGCACGCTCTGGATTGCCTTCTTCGTTCATCTCAGCGGAGGACCAGGCGCAACTGAAGCCCTCTTCGACGACCGTGCTCTCATCCCGCAGCGCCAGACCATCCAGCGCGTCTCCCACGACCTCGCCGACTTCGTCACAGGACGCGAACGTCTTGACGCTGCCGGGCTCGCCGTCGCCGGCGGCCGCCGAGCTGCCGCCGCCCGACCCGCCCGTCGCCCCCTGGCTCGCCTCGTCGTCGGAGTCGCCGCCGCTCGTGCAGCCGGTGAGGAGCAGCGCCAGCGCCAGCGCGCCGGAGGCGGCGGTCGCCACGGCCCTGCGCGAGCGGGTCGTCGAGATGGTCGGTGTCATGGGTGTCTCCCCCTGGGGACTCGCCGCCGGCTCCCTGCGCCGACGGGCCGTGCCACCTTACCGAGGGGCTCCGACGGCGGTCCCGGGGACGGGGGCGCGCCTCCTCGGGGCCGACCTGCCCGCCCTGGCAGGGCTGACCGCCCTGGCCGCTCTGCCTCGCTGCGCTGCCTGGCCTGGCCGCTGGGCGCACGTCGGCAGGTGCCTGTGCCCGCCCGTGCGCCTTCGCGGCGGCGTGCGGGTACCGTCGAGCGTCCACCGACGATACGGAGTCACCCATGGCCTCGCTGCTCCGCAGGCTCGCGCCCCTGCTCATCCCCATCATCATCCGCAAGTTCCAGAACCGGAAGGGCGGCGGGAACGGCCAGGCCGGTTCCGGTCGCCGCCGCTAGGCGCACACCGGAACTCGCGTCGGCGACGTCCCCACGTCCCCACGTCGCCCTTGCACCATGAACCTCGTTCCGAACCATGAACCGCGAATATTCGCGGTTCATGGTTCGGAACGAGGTTCTTCGTGCTCGGTGGCGTCGCCAGCGGTCCGCGACGCAGTGACCTCGGCCTCGGCCTCGGCCTCGGCGGGCAGCTAGCGGCGCGCGCGGGCGACCAGCACGCGGTCGGTGACGACCACGGCCACGAGCACCACGGCGGCGATGCCGACGTAGAGCAGCGGCAGGGTGTCGAGCCCCGACCCGTCGAGCACGAGGGCGCCGATCAGCGCGCCTCCGCCGATGCCGGTGTTGAACGCGGTCGTGTAGAACGCGCTGGCGATGTCGCGGTGCTTCTCGGGGCTGACCTGCAGCATCTTCGTCTGGAACAGCGGCGGCAGCGCCCCGAACGTCACGCCCCAGATCACGAAGGCCACGAGGGAGGGGCCCGGCTGACCCTCGAGCAGCACCAGCGCCAGCACGGAGACCACCACGAGGCCCACGCCGACGGGGATGCTGACCCGAGGCCGCTTGCCGAGGAACCAGCCGACCATCAGCAGGCCGACGCCGCCCGCGATGCCGAACGCGAAGAGCGCGACGCTGAGGCTCGACTCCGCGATGCCCGTCGAGCGCAGCAGGTACGGCGCGATGTAGGTGAAGAACGAGTAGTGGCCGACCATGAACACGGCCGTGATCAGGCAGCTGAAGACGATGCCCATGACCGAGGGCGGCGGCAGGTGCCGCGACGCGGTCGGCGTCGAGCCGGTGAGCGTCGGGACGCTGCCCGTCGCGGTAGAGGCGGCCAGCGCCTCCTCGGAGTCGCCTGCGGGCCGCGCCGTGTGCGTCGACGGGACAGGCGGCAGCAGCCGCCAGACGAGCACCGCGCCGAGGGCCATCGCCCCGGCGAGGATGCCGAAGGCGGCACGCCAGCCGAGGGCCTGGCCGAGCGCCGTGCCGAGCGGCACGCCGAGCACGAACGCCAGCGTGCCGCCGCTCATCGCGACGGCGAGCGCGCGCCCGACCTGCTCCCGCGGGACGAGGTGGGCCGCGTACGCTCCGCCGACCGCCCAGAACATGCCGTGCGCGAGCCCGCCGAGCACCCGTGAGGCGACGACGAGCTCGTAGGTCGGCGCGATCGCCGTGAGCGCCGCGCTGATCGCGAGCACCGTGATGAGGCCGACCACGATGAGGTGGCGGGGCAGCTTGCGGGTCAGGTGCGTGAGCCCGGTGCTGGTGAGCACCACGGTGAACGCGAAGACGCTGACGAGCAGGCCGATGCTCGACTCGCTGACGCCGAGCTCGCCGCTCATCTCGGGCAGCAGACCGGTGGGCAGCATCTCGCCGGAGATGCTGAGGAACGTGGCGACGGCGAGCGCGAGCAGCCCGGCGAGGGGGAACTTCGCGGGGGTGACAGGGCGACCCGTCGAGGAGGCGCGGGTCGAGGGAGAAGGAGAAGTGGAGGTCGTCGAGGGACGACCCTGGGCAGCAGGTGTCATGGAAGGGTCTCGGTCAGTCGGCGGGCGCCGTTCCCTCGACCCGAGGTGCCGTGGCTCCGGCAGCGGTGCTGCGGTGCTGCAGTGCTGCAGTTCAGCGGTGCTGCACTTCAGCGGTGCTGCAGTTCAGCGACGCTGCGGGGCCGGCTCGGCGGGGAGGATGGTGATCCCGACTGCGCGCTGTCGTGCACGCCCGGGGCCGCGCGTGACGCACGACCGTGGGCGATCTTACCGGCTGCCCTGCGGGGGCGCCAGGGCCGGCTCGGGCCCCGGCCGGTCGACCGGCGCCGGGTCGAAGCGGATGCCGGCCGTCTTCGAGCGCTGCGCCAGCAGCACGAGCACCACGAACGACAGCACCGGCACGAGCACGGCGCCGAGTGCCCACCATCCCGAGTGGTCGGCGTCGTGCAGCCGCCGGATCGCGAGGGCGACCATCGGCGCGAGGGTGAGCACGGACCAGACCGTCCAGACGACGACGGAGGCGCCGTCCGCCGGGTCGCCGGAGGTGTCGTTCCACGAGAACACCGGCACCGTGCCGAGCAGCCCGGGTCCGAACGGCCCCGTCGGCAGTCGGAGCTCGCGGGTCTGACCGCTCAGCACCGGGACCGCGATCAGCAGCACGGCCGCGACGACCATCTGCAGCAGCCACGTCCACCAGAACTCCGCGCGGCTGGCCCGCCCCGTGGTGGTGAGGCGGGTGACGGCCCGGGCCCAGGCGATCCAGGGCCGCGAGACGGGGACGGGGCCGGCGACGGTCAGCGAGTCGGGCAGTCGGATGCGCGCGCCTCCTCGAGTCGGACGGCCGTGGCCGTCGTGGTCGTGCGGCGGCTCGGTCGGCGCCGTCGCCCCTCGACGCTAGCGAGAGCAGACCGCTCTGTCGAGGGCAGGCCAGCCGGCGGGTCGCGACGCGGGGGCGACGCGCAGGCGAGGCGGTCGCGACGCGGGAGCGACGCGGAAGCGACGAACCTCCACGGAAGATCGCGTCGGGTCGTCGTCCTCGCGTCGGGTCGTCGGCCACGCGTCAGCCGCGAGGCGCAGCATGGAGGGGTGAGCACGCCCGACGAGAAGACCTGCCGCTCGTGCGGCCGCCGCATCGAGTGGCGCAAGAAGTGGGAGTCGAACTGGGACGAGGTCGCGTACTGCAGCGACGCCTGCCGCCGCCGCAAGGTCACGGCTCTCGACCGCCAGCTCGAGGATCGCATCCGGGAGCTCCTCGCCGCCCGTGCCGCGACGTCGACGATCTGCCCGTCCGACGTCGCCCGGTCGATCGCCCCCGACGACGAGGACGCCTGGCGCGACCTCATGGAGCCCGTCCGACGAGCCGCCCGGCGCCTCGTCGCAGCCGGCGAGGTCGACATCACGCAGGGCGGCTCGGTGGTCGATCCGTCGACGGCGAAGGGCCCGATCCGCATCCGCCGGCGGCGCGCAGGAGGCGGCCGGTGACCGCCGAGGACCGCGACCGCCGGTTCCCCCGTCGCGTCTACGGGACGGGGGAGGAGCCCGACGTCCGGTTCAGCCTGGCCAACGAGCGGACCTTCCTCGCCTGGGTGCGCACCTCGCTCGCGCTCGTGGCGGGCGGCGTCGCCCTCGAGGCGCTGGGGCTCGGCCTGCAGCCCGGGCTGCGGCTCACGGCGTCGCTCGTGCTGATCGTGGCCGGGATCGCGGCTCCCGTGCAGGCCTGGGTCGGCTGGGCCCGCAC
>NZ_CAUPYL010000062.1:0-12945 GCF_963515265.1 uncultured Frigoribacterium sp. | reverse complement strand
GCAGTGGCCGCCACCGGCTCGGTGCCCCGTCCCGCCGCCGACGCGGTCCGCGTCGCCCGGACCGCGCCTCCTCGTGTCGCCGACTACGTCGGCCCGCCCGAGCTGCTCGGCGCGCGCCTCGTCGTGGGCCTGGCACTCGTCGCCGTCGTCGTCGGCGGTGTGGTCGCCGTCACGGGCCTCGGCGGCGCCCTCCCTCCGATCGCTCTCGTCGACTGGGTCACGGGCCTCCCCGGGGTGACCGCCCTCGTCGCCGTGGTCGGGCTCGTCGTGACCGAGGTGGCCATGAGGCGCCTCGTCGACCGCGGGCAGCCGGCCGTGTCCGAGCTCGACCTCGCCTGGGACGACGCGCTCCGGTCGATGGCGCTGCGCGACCTCGTGACGGCCCCCGTCGTCCTCGGCTTCGTCGGCCTCACCGGCACCCTGGCCGTCCTCGGCGACGCGGCCGCCGGCGGTGGCCCCGGGTCCGTCGGCAACGTGGTCGTGGGGGTCCTCGGGCTCGGCGTGGTCGTGCTGCTCACGCTCGCGGCCGGGGTCGTCATCTGGGCCCTCGCGACGAAGCCGCACCTGCACTGGTGGCGACGCCTGTGGGAGCCGCGCCGCCCCTCCGTCGTCGGCCCCGCCGGCGCTGCGGGGAGCCGACCGTGATCGTCATCGACCAGCGCTCGTCGGTGCCGCCCTTCGAGCAGCTCCGGCAGCAGCTCCTCGCCGCGATCGGCTCGGGCGAGGTGGCGGCCGGCGCCCGGCTGCCCACGGTGCGGCGGTTCGCGGAGGACCTCGGCATCGCGCCCGGCACCGTCGCCCGCACCTACCGTGAGCTGGAACAGGCGGACGTGCTCGAGACCCGCGGCAGGCACGGCACGTTCGTGACCGCGGGCGGCGCCGAGGCCGAGGCGCGGTCCGCCGCTGCCGAGTTCGTGGCGCGGCTGCGCCGCCTCGGGGTGGACGCGGCGACCGCGCGCGGACTCGTCGACGCCGCCTTCGACGCGTCGGCCTGAACGGAGCGGGCTGTCCTGCAGGAGGTGCGGGGCGCCTCCTGCGGGGCGACTGCGGCGCGAGGTCGTTCGGCCTCGACGCATCCCCAGGTGCGCAGGGGCCGGCAGCGCTTATCCTCGACGCATGCCAGAGACCTTCTTGGGAGCCGCGATCTTCGCCGTGACGCCGACGATCGTCGTGGGCCTGATCTTCTGGTTCGTGGTGCGCTCGCTGCTGCGGGCCGACCGGACCGAGCGGTCCGCCTACGCGAAGATCGAGGCGGAGGAGCGCGAGCGGGCCGAGGCCCTCGAGCGCGGCGAGGCCGGCGCGACCCGCTCCTCCTGAGCGTCCCTGCACGCCCGTCGACATCGTCGGCGGGCGTCTGCTGTACCCCGAGGGCAGAGGAGCGCGCGGCGCGGGGGACGAGCCTGTCCCCCGGCCAGGGTCGCCATCTGGACGGGAGGGCGGGCACTGTACCCCAGGACCCGGATCTGCGCCCTACACCCGATGGCAGCGCTCGTCAAAGCCTGGTCTCTCCCGTCCCCCGAAAGGCTCGAAACCCTGTGCGCGCGCACAGAACTGCCTAACGAAGGCCCGGAGCGACTTCTGTCGGGACCCTGCCACGCGCCAGACTCGTATCAACGCCGAACAGCTTCACGAACTATTCGACATGACACCAGTCAGACCTCGAGCAGGGAGAGAACGATGACGATCACATCCGTCACCACGCGCAACACCACCACGGACACCACCGACGAGCCCGAGGTCGAGGTCCTGTCCCAGGTCCGCGGTGCCTCCACCGACCAGGTCGGCGACTACCTCCGCCACATCGGCCGCATGCCGCTGCTGGACGCCGCAGAAGAGACCGAGATCGCGCGTCGCATCGAGGTCGGCCTGTTCGCCGGCGAGAAGCTCAAGGAGCTCCAGGCCGCCGACGCCGTCAAGAAGAACCGCACCAAGGCGCACGCCGAGATGATGCGCGACCTCCGCTGGCTGCAGCACGACGGCGAGCGTGCCAAGGACCGCATGATCACGGCGAACCTCCGCCTGGTCGTCAGCATCGCGAAGCGCTACACGCAGCGCGGCCTCCCCTTCATGGACGTCATCCAGGAGGGCAACCTCGGCCTCGTCCGCGCGGTCGAGAAGTTCGACTACACGCAGGGCTACAAGTTCTCGACCTACGCCACCTGGTGGATCCGCCAGGCGATCGCCCGCGGCCTCGCCGACAAGGCGCGCGCGATCCGCATCCCCGTGCACACGGTCGAGCGCATCAACCGCATCTCGCGTGCCGAGCGCGACCTCACCGTCGACCTGGGCCGTGCGCCCACCGTCGAGGAGGTGGCCGAGGAGGTCGCGATGGAGGTCGCCGACCTGGTCGAGCTCAAGTCGCGCTCGCACGAGCCCGTCTCGATCCACACCGTCGTCGGAGACGCCGAGGACAGCGAGCTCGGCGACTTCATCGAGGACGAGGAGACCCCCTCGCCCACGGCCGCGACCGAGAACTCGCTGCTGAACCGCGACATGCACGCCCTCGTGGCGACGCTGCCCGAGGACGAGGCCCGCGTCATCCGCATGCGATTCGGCCTGGACGACGACCAGCCGATGACCCTCGACGAGATCTCGAAGCGCGTGCACAGCTCGCGCCAGGCCGTCTCGCGCGTCGAGAGCCGTGCCCGCCTCCGCATGTTCGCGAAGGCCGTCAGCCAGGACCTGCAGCTGTACCTGCAGTAGGCCGGTCCGACCTGCAGTGCCTGAGGGCCGCCTCCCCGTCCACGCGGGGAGGCGGCCCTCTTCCTGTCTGTTCCCGGGGCGTATCGATCGAGTGGTCAGGTCCTGTCCTTCAGAGACGTGACAGGGACGACTCCTGACCACTCGACGGGAGGAGCCGCAGGGACCAGGAGGCGCCGGTGAGGCAGAGCCCAGGAGGCGCGGGTCAGCTGGTCGGGGTGGGCGAGAGCACCTCGGTCGCCTCGGCGCCGGCCGCCCCGCGGCGGTGCGCGGTGCGCGCCTTGAACTTCGCGCGGACGTCGCTCGGCACGAGCTCGAGCAGCTGGTCCTCGCGCAGCGGCAGGTCGAGCAGGCTGAGCTTCAGGCGCCCCTTCGTGGCGTGCCGTCCGGCGTCGAGGCGGATGACCTGCCCGGCCTCGGGCCGCAGCGACATCGACACGACGCAGCCGTCGCTCACGTCGGCGACGACGCGGCCGTCGACCTCGAGGGCCGCCGAGTGCGTGCCGCTGCCGATCTGGAAGCGCAGCTGCTCGAGCGGTCCGAGCACCACCGAGCGGTCGATGCCCGACATCGGCGCGACGGGCGTGATCAGCGTCGCCGCGACGGCCGGAGACAGGATCGGCCCGCCCGCGGCGTAGTTGTAGGCCGTCGAGCCGGCACTCGTCGCGACGACGACGGCGTCCGCCTTGTAGTAGCCGTAGGGCGTGCCGTCGAGCACGAGGTCGGCCGTGACCACGCCCTCGCCGGGGCGGCGCGCCATCGACACGTCGTTGAACGCGAGGAACCGGTTCTCGGTGCCCGACGCGGTGTGCACGACCTCGACGGCGTGGTGCGGCTCGAGCGAGAAGTCCTCGGCGGCGAGCCGTTCGAGGGCGGCCGGCAGCTCGTGCGGCTCGACCTCGACGAGGAACCCCACGTTGCCGTAGTTCACGCCGAGCACGGGCACGGGCCGGTCGGCGACGAGCCGCATGGCGCCGAGCATCGTGCCGTCGCCGCCGAGGGCCACGACGACGTCGACCGTGTCGCGGAACTCCTGCTCGTCGACCAGCTCGACGCCGCCCTGCATGCGCGACTCGTCGGCTGCCTGCGCGACGAGACGGACGTGGCCGCCGGCGACCTCGCCGCGCTGCTTCCACCCGCAGAGGATGTCGACGGAGTCGCGGACCGACTTGGTGGGGTGCGGCACGAGGCCGACGACGAGGTTGCCCATGAGGCGAGGCTAGACCGCGCCCCTGTCGCCCGGCTGACGCCGCCGACCCGGCCCGCGCCTCCCGCGCCCGCGCCCGCCGACGCGACCCCCGCCTCCTCGGCTGTCCCGCTGGTTCACAGGGTGTCACGCCCCCAGCGAACAGGGATGACCTGCGGGGGAGGCGCTGGTTACGCTCTCCGTAGACCGGCACCGAATGCAGGTGTCGACCGCGTACTGGTGGCGACGACCACCCCGCCACCGAGGGAGTCAAGAGATGTTCGAGAGATTCACCGACCGTGCCCGTCGCGTCGTCGTCCTCGCCCAAGAAGAGGCGAAGATGCTGAACCACAACTACATCGGCACCGAGCACATCCTGCTCGGGCTGATCCACGAGGGCGAGGGCGTCGCCGCCAAGGCCCTCGAGTCGCTGGGCATCTCGCTCGACGCCGTGCGCGAGCAGGTCCAGGACATCATCGGCCAGGGCCAGCAGCAGCCCACGGGCCACATCCCCTTCACGCCCCGTGCGAAGAAGGTCCTCGAGCTGAGCCTCCGCGAGGCGCTGCAGCTCGGCCACAACTACATCGGCACCGAGCACATCCTGCTCGGCCTGATCCGCGAGGGCGAGGGCGTCGCCGCCCAGGTCCTCGTGAAGCTCGGCGCCGACCTCAACCGCGTCCGCCAGCAGGTCATCCAGCTCCTCTCGGGTTACCAGGGCAAGGAGGCGGTGGCCGTCGGAGGCGAGCAGCAGCAGAGCGCGCAGGGCGGCAGCCAGGTCCTCGACCAGTTCGGCCGCAACCTGACGCAGGCCGCGCGCGACAACAAGCTCGACCCGGTCATCGGCCGCGAGAAGGAGATGGAGCGGGTCATGCAGATCCTCTCCCGCCGCTCGAAGAACAACCCCGTGCTGATCGGTGAGCCCGGCGTCGGCAAGACCGCCGTCGTCGAGGGCCTCGCGCAGGCGATCGTCAAGGGCGAGGTGCCCGAGACGCTGAAGGACAAGCAGCTCTACTCGCTCGACCTCGGCTCGCTCATCGCCGGCAGCCGCTACCGCGGTGACTTCGAGGAGCGCCTGAAGAAGGTCACCAAGGAGATCCGCACCCGCGGCGACATCATCGTCTTCATCGACGAGATCCACACGCTCGTCGGTGCGGGTGCCGCCGAGGGCGCCATCGACGCGGCATCGATCCTCAAGCCCCTGCTGGCCCGAGGCGAGCTGCAGACGATCGGCGCCACGACGCTCGACGAGTACCGCAAGCACTTCGAGAAGGACGCCGCCCTCGAGCGGCGCTTCCAGTCGGTGCAGGTCAACGAGCCGTCGCTGCCCCACACGATCAACATCCTCAAGGGCCTCCGCGACAAGTACGAGGCGTTCCACAAGGTCTCGATCACCGACGGCGCCATCGTGTCGGCGGCGAACCTGGCAGACCGCTACGTCAGCGACCGGTTCCTGCCCGACAAGGCGATCGACCTGATCGACGAGGCCGGCGCCCGTCTGCGCCTCTCGATCCTGTCCGCCCCGCCCGAGCTGCGCGAGTTCGACGAGCGCATCGCCGGCGTCCGCGCCCAGAAGGAGGGCGCGATCGAGGACCAGGACTTCGAGAAGGCCGCCTCGCTGCGCGACGAGGAGAAGAAGCTCCTCGGCGAGCGTCTCCGTCTCGAGAAGCAGTGGCGCTCGGGCGAGGCCGGAGCCGGCGGAACCGTCGACGAGGGCATCATCGCCGAGGTGCTGGCCCAGGCGACGGGCATCCCCGTCTTCAAGCTCACCGAGGAGGAGACATCGCGTCTCGTCTTCATGGAGCAGGCCCTGCACCAGCGCGTCATCGGTCAGGAGGAGGCCATCGCGGCCCTGTCCAAGACCATCCGACGCACTCGCGCCGGCCTCAAGGACCCGAACCGCCCCTCCGGGTCGTTCATCTTCGCCGGCCCCACGGGCGTTGGCAAAACCGAGCTGGCCAAGGCGCTCGCCGAGTTCCTCTTCGACGACGAGGGCGCGCTGATCAGCCTCGACATGTCGGAGTTCGGCGAGAAGCACACCGTCTCGCGGCTCTTCGGTGCCCCTCCCGGGTTCGTCGGCTTCGAGGAGGGCGGCCAGCTCACCGAGAAGGTGCGCCGCAAGCCGTTCTCCGTGGTCCTCTTCGACGAGATCGAGAAGGCCCACCCGGACATCTTCAACTCGCTGCTGCAGGTGCTCGAAGAGGGACGTCTCACCGACGGCCAGGGCCGCGTGGTCGACTTCAAGAACACGGTCATCATCATGACGACCAACCTGGGCTCGAAGGGCATCGCCGGCGGTCCCGTCGGATTCCAGATCGAGGGCGACACCGCGACCGGCTACGACCGCATGCGCGCCAAGGTCAACGAAGAGCTGAAGAAGCACTTCAAGCCCGAGTTCCTCAACCGCGTGGACGACACCATCGTGTTCCCGCAGCTGTCGAACCCCGAGCTGCTGCAGATCGTCGACCTGTTCATCAAGCGCCTGAGCGACCGTCTGCTCGACCGCGACATGACGGCCATGCTGACGGTGCCCGCCAAGGAGCAGCTCATCAAGATCGGGTTCGACCCGGCCCTGGGTGCTCGCCCGCTGCGTCGTGCGATCCAGCACGAGGTGGAGGACCGCCTGTCCGAGCGCATCCTGACGGGCGACCTGACGGCCGGCGACCACGTGCTGGTCGACTGGGTCGACGGCGAGTTCGTCTTCACGACGACCCGCCAGCCGGGCCGCGACGAGGTGCTCGTGGGCGACGTGCCCGAGATCGAGAGCTAGGCGCGAGCCAGCTCGTCGGGAGCGTCAGCTCCCCGTGATCCGCCGAGAGGGCGGTCCGGCTCCGGCCGGACCGCCCTCTCGCGTGCGCCCCGGGTGCCAGCCCGCCGCTCGATGCCGGCGGGTCGTGGTGGCCCGCGGCGGGTCGTGGTCGTCCGCGGCGGGCGGGCGCGGACCCGCCGACGGGGACGGCGACCCGCCGACGGGGACTGCGGCGTGGGTAGGCTCGGGGGATGACCTCCGCGGACCAGCACGGCATCACCGTCCGCGACGCCGTCGTCAGCGACGTGCCGCACATCCAGCGCCTCTGCGAGCCCTTCGTGCAGAAGCGGATCCTGCTCGGCAAGGACCTCGTCACCCTCTACGGCGACGTGCAGGAGTTCCAGATCGCCGTCGGCCCCGACGGGGTGCCCGTCGGCTGCGGGGCGCTGCACGTCATGTGGGACGACCTCGCCGAGATCCGGACGCTCGCCCTCGACCCGGCCTGGATCCGCCGGGGAGTCGGCCACCGCCTCCTCGACTCGCTGGAGGGCGCCGCCCGGCGCCTCGAGATCGGCCGTCTGTTCTGCCTCACCTTCGAGGTCGAGTTCTTCGAGAAGCACGACTACCTCAACGTGGGCGACGACGGGCTCGTGCCGCCCGAGGTCTACGCCGAGCTCGTCCGCTCGACCGACGAGGGCGTCGCCGAGTTCCTCGACCTGGCCCGGGTGAAGCCGAACACCCTGGGCAACTCGCGCATGCTCAAGGCCCTGCCGCCGCTTGCGGACTGACCGCGTCCCGCCCGGCCGCACGCCCGCCTCCTGCGTGCTCGGCGGAACTTCCCAGGCCCACACGCCGCCAGCGTCCGCCGCAGGGCGGTGGCCAGCACTTAACCTGTGCGCATGTCGACGTTCACGAATCCGACCGGCCCGCAGCCGCCCTCGGTGTACTGGCGTCGCCGAGCCCTCGTGCTGCTCGGCCTGGTCGTCGCGATCGTCGTCGTCGTGCTGATCGTCGTGCGGCCCGGAGCCTCGGGCGACGAGCCCGGTGCCGCGGCCACCAGCACCCCCGCCGCCGACCCGGCCCCGTCGACGGCCGCGACCGCCCCTGCCGCCGACGCGACCCCCGATCCGGCCTCGACGGAGGCCACAGCCGAGGACGGGGCCCGCTGCGCCGCGACCGCGATCGAGCTCGTCCCCGTCGTCGACAAGCAGGTGTTCGCCCCCACCGAGCTGCCGCAGATCTCGATGTCGGTCACCAACACCGGTTCGTCGGACTGCGTGATCAACCTCGGCTCGGGCCAGCAGAAGCTCGTCGTGACCAGCGGCGAGGAGCAGTGGTGGTCGTCCGCCGACTGCCAGGTCGACCCCACCGACCAGGACGTCACCCTCACCGCCGGCCAGACCCTCTCGACCCCGGCCATCGCCTGGGACAGGACGCGGTCGACGATCGACACCTGCGACGCGGACTCCCGGCAGGCCGTGCCCGCAGGAGGCGCGACGTACCGCCTGACCGTCAGCGTCGGCGACATCACGTCGGCCGACACCGCCCCCATGATCCTGAACTGAGCGATGACCGAAGCTGCTTCCCCCCGTTCCGAGGCGCTCGAGCTGGCCCTGGCCAGCCAGGACGTCGCCGCCGTCGCGTTCGCCCTTCGGCACGACGTGGTCGTCGTGCCGAAGCTCGTGGTTCCCCCTGCTGAAGGCGGGCTCGTCGCCGAGGGCGACGGCGTCGGCGTCGGCGAGGGCGACGGCGACGCTGCGACCGACACGGCGGCCCTCGCCGACCGCGACTCGGCCGAGCCCGTCTCCGTCGTCGCCGAGCAGGTGCGCGTCTTCGGTCGCGAGAACACCGACAAGCGCATCCTGCTGCTCTTCTCCTCGGCGGAGGCGTACGCCGCGATGGTCCCGGACGACCCCGACCTCGAGGTGATGCTCTACGACTCCGACGCGCTGCGGGCGTTCATGGAGGTGCACCTCGACGTGCTCGAGCAGGTCTTCTTCGACATCGCCGGCCCGCACACCATGGCCGCCGCCCCCGAGGACCTGCTCAAGGCCCTGAAGTAGCGGACCGGCGCTGTCGCGGCGGGCTGCCCGGCGCGCGTCAGGCGGGCGAGTTCGTCGCAGGCGGGCTGTCGTGACGGCCCAGGTCGGACGAACTCGCCCGTGATCGACCTGGTGGGCGCCTAGAAGGCGCCGTCGAGCTCGCGCTCGCGGGGCGTGCTGGCCGCGCTGAAGGCGCGTCGCAGTGCCTCGCGCAGGTTGCCCGACTCGGCGTCCACGAGCTGGCTGAAGCCCAGCCGGCCCGCCTCGCTGGCGCGTTGCCTCGGCGACGACACGGGCCTGATCTCGCCCGCCAGGCTGATCTCGCCGACCGCCGCCATCGTGTGCGGGTAGCTGACGTCGCGGCTGGCGCTCGCCAGGGCCAGCGCGATCGCCAGGTCGGCCCCCGGCTCGGTGATCTTGATGCCGCCGACGGTCGACACGTAGACGTCGGCGTCGCCGAGCCGGATGCCGGCCCGTCGTTCGAGCACCGCGAGCAGCATCGCCACTCGCGAGGAGTCGACGCCGTTGACGACCCGTCGGGGCTGCGGAGTGCTGCTGGCGACGATCAGCGCCTGGACCTCGACGGGCAGCGCACGCCGCCCCTCCATCGCGATCGTGATGCAGGTGCCGCTGACCGGGGCGCCGCTGCGCGACATGAAGAGCCCGCTGGGGTCGGCGACCTCGGCGATGCCGTCGCCCGTCATCTCGAAGCAGCCGACCTCGTCGGTGGGCCCGAAGCGGTTCTTGTGCGCCCGGATGAACCGGAGCGAGGTCTGCCGGTCGCCCTCGAACTGGCACACGACGTCGACCAGGTGCTCGAGGAGGCGCGGGCCGGCGATCGTGCCGTCCTTCGTCACGTGCCCCACCAGCAGCACCGGCAGGTTCCTGTCCTTGCTGACGCGGATGAGCGTCGACGCGACCTCGCGGACCTGGGACGTGCCGCCGGCGATCCCGTCGATCGACGACGACGAGACCGTCTGCACCGAGTCGACGATGACGAGCTGCGGGTCGACCTGCTCGATCTGCCCGAGGATCACGGCGAGGTCGACCTCGGCCGCCAGGTACAGGTCGTCGTGCATCGCCCCGGTGCGCTGCGCCCGCATCCGGACCTGCTGGGCGCTCTCCTCTGCCGTCACGTAGAGCACGCGGGCGCCGGTCGCGGCGGCACGCGAGGCGACCTCGAGCAGCAGCGTCGACTTGCCGACCCCGGGCTCGCCGCTGAGCAGGATGGCCGCGCCCGGCACGATGCCGCCGCCGAGGACGCGGTCGAACTCGGCGATGCCGCTCGGCCACGACGCGACGGCACCGGCCTCGACCTGCGTGATGGGACGCGCCACCCGGTCGCCGCCGACCGACACGGGGGCGGTGCCCCGGGTGCTCACGAGCGCCGACGTGACGTCGACCACGGTGCCCCAGCGCTGGCACTCGCCGCAGCGGCCGGCCCACTTGAGGCTGGTCCAGCCGCACTCGGTGCAGCGGAAGGGCGGGGTGGTGGGGCGAGGCATGCTGCGAGCCTAGGTGGGACGTCCGACAGCGGGGGCGCCTCCTCGGCCCCGTTGTGGGGGCGCGCACCGTGTCCGGAGAGCGAACCGGACCCGTTGTGGGGGGCTCGGAGGGTGAAGTCCCTGTGTTTGCATCGAACTTGCGGTGAACGCACGGTCCCGACGACCGTGCGACGTGCGCACGGTCCCGACGACCGTGCGACGTGCGTGGGGTCCCGACGGCCCCACGTCGACGAGCGCGCGGTCCCGACGACCCCGCAGCTCCCCGCACGACTGGAGTCCGCTGTGCCCACCCCCCGTTCCATCCGTGCGTCCGCCGTGCTCGTCGCGGCCCTCATCGTCGCCGGCGGCCTCGCCGACGGACAGGCGGTGAACGCCGCTCCGGTCGATCCGACCGTTGCGACCGCACCTGCCGTCCCCGCCGTGCCGACCGGCACCGCGCCGGCCGAGGGCACTCCTGCCGCGCCCGACCTCACGGACGACATGATCGCCGTCCCCTCCACCCCCGTCACGGCGCCGCACCTGCACGCCGAGGCGGCGGAGGTCGAGGCGCGCGAGGCGGAGGTCATGGAGCAGACCGAGGTCGAGGGAGGCGGCGCGCAGCAGCCGACGCAGTCGGCCCAGGCCGCTCCCGTCGCCGTCGTCCACCGTGTCTCGGTGAGCATCGCGACCGTCACGACGACCACCGCCGACGACGCCGCGACCCCGCCCGACGACGCGTCCGTCACGACCGCGATCCAGCAGCTGCACGACTACTGGTGGGAGGAGTCGGGCGGCACCGTCGACGTCCGTCTCGCCGGGATCGAGCGCACGTCGCTGGCGAAGAGCACGTGCGACCCGTCGGCCGTGCTCGACTCGGTGCACACGACCGCGTTCGGGGGCGCCTTCGCGTCGTACCGGTGGGCAGGCACCGACAACCACCTCCTGGTGCTGACGCGCGAGACCTGCGGCTCGGCCGCGTTCGGCACAGTCGGGGGCGGCGGCGGCGAGATCTTCAGCTCGGTCGGCACCGACACCGCGCTCGGCGTCCCCGTGCTGATGCACGAGTTCGGCCACAACCTCGGCTTCGGCCACGCCGGCGCCGGCATGTGCCGCAGCTCGACCACCGTCGACGCACCCCTCTCGGACTTCGCGCACACGACGGACACCGACACCTCCGTGGCGTGCCCGGTGGAGGAGTACGGCGATTTCTTGGACATCATGGGCTACTCCGTCTCGGGTGCGCGACCGCACCTGTCGACGCCGCAGCGCCTCCGCGCCGGCTTCCAGGTCGACGCCACGACGCTCCGCGAGCCGGGCACCCGGCAGCAGGTGACGGTCGGCGCGCTCGACGGCGCGGCGACCACGGCCGGCGGCCGGGCCGTGCAGGTCGTCGACCCGCTGAGCGGGGACACCTACTGGGTCGAGTACCGCACCGCGAGCGGCCGCGACGCGACGAGCGCCGAGTTCCGGGGCGCGTCGCCGCGGTGCTCGTCCCTCGACAAGACGCTGGTGCGCTGCGCCCTCAACGGCGACCGTGCCGTCGGAGAGGTGCGCGTGCTGCGCGCCATGCCGCTGTTCGGCTCGTCGGTCTCGACGGCCGTCGTGGCCGCCGGCCCCGTCAGGGCGGGCGACCTGACGCGCCGCGACACGCACCTCGACGCCGGCGAGAGCTTCACCAGCGCCGGCGGGGGCTTCACCGTGGCGGTCCGCTCGACCTCGCCCTCGGGCGGGGCCGTGCTCGACGTCAGCCTGAGCGGCGGCACGCCGACGCAGGCCGCGCCCGCCGGGGACACGGCCGGGCGACCCGCGCCCACCTCCACGCCGACGCCCACCCCGACGCCGACGCCCACGCCCGCGCCGACACCCAAGGTCAAGACCGTGCCGACCGCGTCCGGGTACGACTACAGCGCGGGCGAGCCCGCGATCCTCGGCAGCAAGGGCAGCGCATCGTCGGCCGCGTCCGACAAGGCCTGCACGGGCGGCTACGCCGTCGCCGGCGACAGCGGGTTCTTCCTGACCACGGCCCAGAACTGCGCGGCCGGCGTCACGGTCGACGGCAGCGTCCGGGGCGACGCCGGCTACCACGCCGACATCTACTACTCGAACCCGCGAGACCCCCTCTCGCTGCTGCTGATGCGCTCCGGGAACGACGCGCACCAGATCGTCGAGGACCCGACCACGGGCAAGCGTCCCGGCAGCGGCCTCGTGGTCGGGTGGACCCGCAGCGTCGACCAGCCCGTCGGCTACGTGATCGGCAAGATGGGCATCGACACCGGCTGGACGGAGGGGCGCGTGGTCGGCACGGCGGCCGGCCCGAACGGGACGAGCCTGCTCTGCACGAACGCTCCCGCCTCGATCGGCGACATCGGCGGCCCCGTGTGGCGCAGCGAGGGCAGCGGTGTCCGGGCCCTCGGCACGGTCGTCGGCGTCAGCGACAAGGGCGGGGCCTGCTACCGCCCCATCCAGGAGACCCTGTTCCAGTACGGAGCGTCCCTCCCGTCGTTCGGCGCTGCTCAGGGCCGGCCGGCCGGAGGCACGTTCGCCCCCGGGATGACGTCCTACCGCGGGACCGTCACGTTCGCGGACGCCGGTCGCGTCCTCGACAAGGGCGCCGACTGGCGCCGCTGAGCCACTGGGCCGCTGGGCCGCTGAGCCGCTGGGCCGCTGGGTCCGCAGCCGGCGGGCCTCGCAGGAGGCGCCTCCTCAGCTCGTCGACCGCCGGCGGACCCGGCACCCGACGACGTCCTCCCGGGTCAGCTGCGGGGCAGCGTCTCCGCACCGCGGGCC
>NZ_CAUPYL010000061.1:0-13005 GCF_963515265.1 uncultured Frigoribacterium sp. | reverse complement strand
GCGCTCGGCCCTGGTGGCGTGGGCCGGGGCCGGGGCCGTCTCGACGGCGGCGGCCGACGTGACGGGTGCGGGCACGACGGCCACAGGCACGGGCACGTCGGCAGCAGGAGACGCGACGGGGGCAGACACGGAAGCGGCGGGGGCAGACACGGAAGCGGCGGGGGCAGACACGGATGCGGCGGCGCGACGCTCGGCCTCACGGGCCTCGCGGCGGGTCAAGAAGACCTGCTGCGCCGGGGTTCCGGTCGCGTCATCCCGCTGATCGACGGGTGCACGACGCGACTGCTGGTCGCCTTCATGCTCGGCGATGGGGTGGGACTTCGACACGGGTGATGGATCCTCGGGGTTCGGGCGGGAGAGGGCTCATCGGCTCTCGAGGTCGACATCGTGACCACTCCGGACCAATGTCACGGAGAAGTAACGAACTCGTCAAGGGTAGCCGCTCGTTCACCAGATGGCTACCCGCCTTCGGGTGCCACGGCGACGTGGACGCAGGGCTTCTCGCAGGAATACCTGATCAAGGGCCATTTGTCGAGACGCAGGTCAGAACCGCGCACCCTCGAGGAGAGCGTCGGCCGCCCGGGCGACGTTCGGTGCCGACGCGACCACGAGCCTGCCGCTCGGCGCCTGGCCCTCCTCGCCGCGCACCACCGCGCCGGCCTCCTGCGCGACGAGCACGCCGGCGGCGTGGTCCCACGGCTTGAGGCCACGTTCGGCGTACACGTCGAGACGACCGGCCGCGACGGCGCAGAGATCGAGGGAGGCGGCTCCCAGGCGACGAAGGTCGCGCACCTGCCCGATCAGGCGGCCCACCACGGCGGCCTGCTCGACCCGCCGGTCGGCCTCGTACGAGAACCCCGTCGCGAACAGCGACTCGGCGAGCGAGGCGGGGGCGGACGGGACGAGACGTTCCTCGCCCAGCCAGGCGCCGCCTCCTCGGCTCGCCGTGAACACCTCGCCCGAGAGCGGGTTCGCGACGCAGGCGGCGAGGGCCGACCAGGTGAGCGGATCGGGGCCGCCCTCGACGACGGCGACGCTGACCGCCCACTGTGGGATCCCGTAGAGGAAGTTGACGGTGCCGTCGATCGGGTCGACGACCCAGGTGAGTCCCGTGGAGGAGTCGTCGGGGTCGCCCTCCTCGCCGAGGAAGCCGTCGCCGGGACGCAGCTCGGCGAGCCGGGCACGGAGGAACGACTCGACCTCGCGGTCGGTGTGGGTGACCACGTCCACGAGGCTGCTCTTCGTGTCGGCGACCTCGACCCCCTCGGCGCGCCGCGCGGCCGCGAGCCGAGCTGCGGCCGTCGTGACGTCGACGGCGAGGGCCAGGAGCTCGGCGATGCCCTGCGGGCCGGTGTCGGCGCTCGGGCTGGTGTCGGCGCTCGTGCCGGTGTCGGCGCTCGTGCCGGTGTCGGGGCTGGTGCTGGTGTCGTCCATGGGGCCTCCTGGCGGTCGTGCTCGATCGACCGCGGAAACGACGAACGGACCCGATCTCTCGAGTCCGTCGTGGTGTCGCCTGCTCCGAGAGGAGCGATGGAACTGTGGCAAGTGAGGGATTCGAACCCCCGAAGGCTACGCCAGCTGATTTACAGTCAGATCCCTTTGGCCGCTTGGGTAACTTGCCATGCACGCCCGGCCCATGTAATCACCGACCGGAGGCGCCAGACAAATATACAGCCTCCGGCGGCTCCCGTTGACCACCCCGCCCCTCCCCCTCCCTCCGGCCTCCTTCTTCCAAAATTTGAGAGCGATTCCCGCCTTCCTGCCGCCGATCATCAAGCCCTGCCGTCGTCAGAGCGCGGATCTGTCTCGGTTTGCTTGATCGACTTGATCGACACGGTCGACCCTCCCCCGGCGCCTGGGCACCTCGTCTTGTCCACAGCACGCTCTGCGTCGCGCGAGAGACAGCAGCGGGTTCAGCACTCTCAGCTGATGGACGCTCTTCTCTCCGAGCCGCTGGCTCGACACGGTGGCCTCGCTTCACGCCGTCAGCTCCTACAGGACGGGGCCTCGCAGGAGCTGCTGGACCGCACGTGGCGCGCTGGTGATCTGCTCCGCGTCCGCCACGGCATCTACGCGGCGCCGGATCTCCCGCGGGAGATCATCAGGTCCGCCCGCGTAGGCGGCGCCCTGGCCGGCCCGTCTGCGACGGCGCTCATCGGCGGATGGCAACCGCACGGTGCGCCGTTGTTCGTCAGCGTGCGAGCGAACGACCACCGACTCCGTCACCCCGACGACGCGGGCCGCCGCCTCACCCGACGAGACGAGTCGGTCGTCGTCCTCCGCGACGCGCACCACCTCGACCCGCTGGCCGACGGGCTGGTCGTGTCGCCAGTCCCTGCAGTGGCCCAGTCCCTGTTGCACCTCCCCGTGTGGGAAGCAGTGGCCGTGCTCGACTCGGTCCAACGTGCGGGACATGTCGTCGACCCCGTAGACATCGAGTTGGTTCGCCGACGGTTGCCTGCTCGCCTGCGCGCCGCGGTCGATCTCGCAGACCGCCGGGCGGAGTCGGGGACGGAATCGATCGCACGCGTTCGACTCGCGGACGCGGGGATCGGGACACTCGTGCAACCGGAACTGACCACGTCGATCCGGTCGGATCTGCTCATCGGCGACCGGCTCATCGTCGAGTGCGTGAGCGTCGACCACCACTCCTCGCCCGCGTCGTACAACTCCGACCGACGACGGATCTCCGAGATGATCGTCCTCGGCTACACCGTGCTCGAGTTCCCTTACCCGGACGTCGTGTTCGCCTGGCCGGGTGTGCTCGCCACGGTCGAAGCGGCGATGTGGACACTGGGCATCTCAAAGGGAGACATTCCTCGGCTCCGCACACTGAGATGAACAGCACCGATGGTGGCTCGCGCTCGGATACCTCTCAAATTACGGCCCGACGGTGCCAGACCAGGGGCCGGGCCGGGCTGGGCGGGCCGCGTCGCTGCGGGCCGGGGCCTGGCCAGACCAGAAGCCGGGGTCGGCGCGGGCAGAAGCCGCGGGCCGGGCCGGCTGCTACCGGAAGTTGACGAACTGGAGGTCGACGTCGAGGTCGGCCTTCTTGAGCAGGGCCATGGTGGCCTGCAGGTCGTCACGGCTCTTCGACTGCACGCGCAGCTCGTCGCCCTGGATCTGGCTCTTGACGCTCTTGGGGCCCTCGTCGCGGATGATCTTGCCGATCTTCTTCGCGGCGTCCTGCTCGATGCCCTCCTTGAGGGCGGCCTCGATGCGGTACTCCTTGCCGCTGGCGAAGGGCTCTCCCGCGTCGAGGTGCTTGAGGCTGATGCTGCGCTTGATGAACTTCGACTCCAGGACGTCGAGGACGGCCTTGACCCGCTCCTCCGTCGACGCCTTGAGCAGCAGCTTCTCGCCGCTCCAGTCGACCGAGGCGCCGACGCCCTTGAAGTCGTAGCGCTGCTCGATCTCCTTCTGCGCCTGGTGGAGGGCGTTGTCCGCCTCCATCTTGTCGACCTTGCTGACCACGTCGAAAGAGCTGTCTGCCATGTCGACCAGCTTAGCCACGAGCGCCGGGGCGGGTGACGCGATCGCCGGGAGCGCTCCCCGGAGACGACGACGCGCCTCCTGCAGCCCGCCCGGGGGCAGGACGCAGGAGGCGCGGGTCGCCCCCCCGAGAGGAGGCGGCGGCACGTCAGACGGACACGACCGCCGCGTCGGAGTCGGAGCCCGCGTCCGGGCCCGCACCGGAGCCGGACCGCGAGACGCGGACCATCTCGTCGCGGGGCACGACCTTGACGCGGACGCGCTCGTGCTCGTGCTGTGCCCCGAGCGACTGCTCGTGCTGGTCGAGGCGGTGCCAGCCCTCGAGGTCGGTGTACTCGACGCCGCGCTGCTCGAGCAGGGCGGGGATCGCCTCGTCCGACGTGTCGGCGGGCTGCCACCAGCTCGCCTGGTCGTTGATGACGTGCTTGACGGTCTCCATGGCGTCGGACTTCGTGTGGCCGATGAGGCCGACCGGCCCGCGCTTGATCCAGCCGGTGGCGTAGACGCCGGGCATGATCTGGTTGTCGTCGTCCATGACCTGGCCCTCGTGGTTCGGGATCACGCCGCGACGCTCGTCGAAGGGGATGCCGTCGAGGGGCGAGCCGAAGTAGCCGACGGCGCGGTAGATCGCCTGCACCGGGACCTCGCGGATCTCGCCCGTGCCCTCGACGCCGCCCTGTCCGTCCGGCCGTGTGCGCTCGTACCGGAACGCCGCGACACGGCCCTCGTCGTCGCCGACGACCTCGAGCGGCTTCGCGTAGAAGTGCAGGTGCAGCCGACGCGACGCCGTGCCGACCTCGCGCTGACGCCACTGGTTCAGCACCTTGTCGATGACGAAGACCTGCTTGTTCGTCGCGATCGCGGTCTTCGAGGCCTCGTCGTGGTCGAAGTCCTCGTCGTGCACGACCATGTCGACGTCGCGCACCTCGCCGAGCTCGCGCAGCTCGAGCGGCGTGAACTTGACCTGGGCAGGTCCGCGACGGCCGAAGACGTGCACGTCGGTGATCGAGGACTGCTTGAGCCCGGCGTAGACGTTGTCCGGGATCTCGGTCGGCAGCAGGTCGTCGGCGTGCTTCGCGAGGATGCGCGAGACGTCGAGGGCGACGTTGCCGACGCCCACCACGGCCACCGACTGCGCGTCCAGCGGCCAGGTGCGCGGGAAGTCGGGGTGGCCGTCGAACCAGCTGACGAAGTCGGCGGCGCCGTAGCTGCCCTCGAGCTCGATGCCGGGGACGTCGAGGTCGGCGTCCTTGATGGCGCCGGTCGAGAAGATGACCGCGTTGTAGTGCTGCTTCAGGTCGTCGAGGGTGATGTCCTCGCCGTAGCGGACGTTGCCGAAGACCCGGATGTCGCCGCTGTCGAGCACGTCGCGCAGGGCGTTGACGATGCCCTTGATGCGGGGGTGGTCGGGTGCGACGCCGTAGCGGACCAGGCCGTAGGGGGCAGGCAACTGCTCGAACAGGTCGATCGACACGTCGAAGGCCTTCTCGGCCTTGAGCAGGATGTCGGCGGCGTAGATGCCGGCGGGGCCGGCTCCGACGATGGCCAGTCGAAGGGTTGTCACGAGTTGTCTCTCTCTGCTGGTGTACGGCGCGGAGGTGCCGGCCGTGCGGACGGTGCGGTGTCTGTGGGTGGGGGCGGGGAGCGGAGCCGAGGAGGCGCGCAGCCGGTCAGGCGGAGCGCTCGACCACCCGGTCGGCGAAGCGGGTGAGGGCCTTCTTGACGGGGCCCGCCGGCAGCGCGTCGAGGGCGGCCAGCGCCTCCGACGCCCACCGGTGCGCCTCGCGGCGCGTGCGGTCGGTGACCTCGTGCTCCCGGAGCTGACGGACGATCTCGGCGAACTCGGCCTCGTCGACCGGGTCGGCGCCGTCCTCGGCGGCACGGGTGGCGTCGACCACCTGGTCGATGACGCCCAGCAGGGCCGCCGCCTCCATGTCGGTCTGCGCCTCCTGACGGAGGTAGAGCAACGGGAGGGTGACCACGCCCGCGCGCAGGTCGGTGCCGGCGCGCTTGCCCGTCTCCTCGGCCTGGTCGGAGAGGTCGATCACGTCGTCGATCAGCTGGAACGCGATGCCGATCTTCTCGCCGAACTCGGCGACGGGGGCGAGGTACTCCCGGGGCGCCCCCGAGAACATCACGCCGGCACGGGCCGCGGTCGAGATCAGCGAGCCCGTCTTGTCGCCGAGCACGTCGATGTAGTGCGTGATGGGATCGTCGCCCTCGCGCGGCCCGACCGTCTCGTGCAGCTGGCCGAGGCAGAGCCGCTCAAAGGTCTCGGCCTGCAGCAGGATCGCCTCCTGTCCGAGGCCGGACACGATGGTGCTGGCCCGGGCGAAGAGGAGGTCGCCGGCGAGGATCGCGACGTTGTTGCCCCATACGGTCTGGGCGCTGGGCACCCCGCGGCGCATCTGCGCCTCGTCCATGACGTCGTCGTGGTAGAGCGACGCGAGGTGCGTGATCTCGGTCGCCTGGGCGGACGCGACGATGCCCGGGGTGGCGCCGTCGCCGAGCTGGGCGATGAGGAGGGTCAGGGTCGGGCGCACGCGCTTGCCTCCTGCGGCGAGCAGGTAGCGGGTCGTCGCGTCGGCGATCTCGTCGGCGAACGCGATCTCGCGGAGCAGGCCCTGCTCGACGAGCTCGAGGCCGTCGTCGACCGACTGCACGAAGCGCCGGTCGGAGGGCGAGGCGAAGAGCTTCTCGCCGAGTCCGAGCGACGAGCTCAGGGAGCTGCTGCGGCGGGTGAGCGGCACACTCGGGTTCACAGGGGTCACCTTCGTCTGGTCTGGTCGACCGCCCCGGGGGCGGCGGCTACTTCTTCTTCGCCGCGGAGGCGCGGGTCGACGGGTCGGCCGGCTTGCGGCCCCGGTGCAGGGCGACGATGCCCAGCGTCAGGTTGCGGTGCGCCACCCGGGTGAACCCCGCGCCGCGCAGCCACTGGCTCAGCACCTGCTGCTCGGGCCAGGCGTCGATCGAGTCGGCGAGGTACGAGTAGGCGGGCGTGTTGCTGCTCACGGCCCGGGCCACGACCGGCATGACGTGCCGCAGGTAGGTGCCGTAGGCGGCGCGGAGGGGGCCGAACGGCGGCGTCGAGAACTCGCAGACGACGAGACGGCCGCCGGGCTTGAGCACCCTGTGCATCTCGGCGAGCGCCTGCTTCGGCCGGTTGACGTTGCGCAGGCCGAACGAGATGGTGACGGCGTCGAAGGTCTCGTCGTCGAACGGGAGCTGCTCCGCGTCGCCCTCGACGAACTCGATCTCGGGGTGACGCTCACGGCCGACCTCGACCATGCCGTGCGAGAAGTCGAGCGCGACGACCTCGGCTCCCCGCGCGGCGATGGCCGCCGAGCTGGTGCCGGTGCCCGCGGCGATGTCGAGGACGCGGTCTGCGGGGCCCGCGCCGATCGCCTTGACGGTCGCGACGCGCCACAGGACGGCGTTGCCCGCGGAGAGCACGTCGTTCGTGCGGTCGTAGTGGCGGGCGACGCCGTCGAACATGGACGCTACCTCGTCGGGTTGCTTGTTCATATCGGCCTTGGTCACGATGGTCGATCCTACCGGCATGCCCCGTGCGTGGCCCGAGTAGGGTCGAACCGTGGTCCCCTCGTCGCTGCACGTCCCCTCCTTGTCCGTCCGCACCACGCAGATCGACCACATCAGCCCCCTCCTCGACGTCGTCGACCCGCGCAGCCCGCTCGTCTTCGTGCGGGGCGGCGCGGGCATGGCCGGCATCGGCGAGGCGCTGCGGCTCGAGTTCACCGGGCCCGACCGGATGCGCGACGCGGCCGTCGCCTGGCGCACGGTCGCGAGCCTCGCCTCCGTCGTCGACGAGGTCGGCGTGCCGGGGACGGGCCTGATGGCGTTCGGCTCGTTCGCGTTCGACGACGAGTCGGCCGACACGAGCGTCCTGATCGTGCCGCGCATCGTCCTCGGGCGTCGTGACGGCGTGGCCTGGATCACGAGGGTCGACGGGGCCGAGCTGCCCCCGGCGTCTCCCGTGGGCGCGTCGACGAGGCTCCGCATGGTCGACGGCGAGCTGTCCGGGCCGGGCTACGCGGCCGCAGTGGCGCAGGCCGTCCAGGCGATCCGGCACGGCGAGGTGAGCAAGGTCGTGCTGGCGCGCGACCTCGTGGGCAGGCTGCCCGCCGAGGCCGACCTGCGGCTCGTCGCCGCGACCCTGCTCACGGCCTACCCCGACTGCTACGCGTTCGCCGTGGACGGCCTGATCGGGGCCAGCCCCGAGACCCTCGTCCGCACGGAGCGCGGCGAGGTCAGCGCGCGCGTCCTCGCGGGCAGCAGCGCACGAGGCGTCGACGCCGTCACCGACGAGCAGGCCGCCCACGCCCTCGCCACCTCGACCAAGGACCTCGACGAGCACGCGTTCGCGCTGCGCAGCCTGCTCCTCTCGCTCGGCCCGCACGCGGACGACGTCGTGACGGGCGAGCAGCCGTTCACGCTGAAGCTGCCGAACCTGTGGCACCTCGCCAGCGACGTGCGCGGGCGGCTCACCGACGGGTCGTCGTCGCTCGACCTGATCGCCGCCCTGCACCCGACCGCGGCCGTGGCCGGCACCCCGACCCCGCGCGCGCTCGAGCTGATCCGGCGGCTCGAGCCGTTCGACCGCGGCCGGTACGCCGGGCCGGTCGGCTGGGTGGGCGCCGACGGCGACGGCGAGTGGGCGATCGCGCTCCGCTGCGCCCAGGTGCACGCCGACGGCACCGTCCGGGCGTTCGCCGGCGCCGGCGTCGTCGCCGAGTCCGTCCCCGAGCGCGAGGTCGCCGAGACGACCATGAAGTTCCAGCCCGTCGTCGGGGCGTTCTCGCTGTGACGTCGACCCCCGCGCCGGGGCCCGGAGCCGAGGAGGCGGCGGCCGCGCCGCGCTGGTCGCGACCGGTGGCGCTCGTGGTCGCGGCGGCCTTCTTCATGGAGAACCTCGACGCCACGATCCTGTCGACGGCCACCGCCTCCGTGGCTCGTGACTTCGGGGTGCAGCCCGCTCAGCTGGGGATCGCGGTCACCGGCTACCTGGTCGCCGTGGCCGCGTTCATCCCGCTGGGCGCCTGGCTCGCCGAGAGGTGGGGCGCACGGCGGGTGTTCCTCGCCGCGGTGGTGCTGTTCACGCTGGCGTCGCTCGCGTGTGCGCTCAGCCCCGACCTCGTCGCGCTGACGACGGCTCGGGTCGTGCAGGGCGCCGCGGGAGCGATGATGGTGCCGATCGGGCGTCTCATCGTGCTGCGCAGCACCGAGAAGTCCGAGCTGATCAAGGCGATCGCCTACCTGACCTGGCCGGCCCTGGCGGCCCCCGTCGTGGCGCCCCTGATCGGCGGCCTCCTCACCGAGCACCTCGGCTGGGAGTGGGTGTTCCTCGTCAACGTGCCGATCGGCGCCCTGCTGCTCCTCGCGGCGTGGCGGGTCGTGCCGTCGCCCGAGGTCGGCGACCGGCACCCGCTCGACTGGCCGGGGCTCCTGCTCGTCGTCGGCGCGATCGTCGCCCTCGTCGTCGCGTTCGAGCTGCTCGGCGACCAGGCGACCGTGCTGCTCGGGGCCCTGCTCGTCGTCGTGGCGGTGGCTCTCGGGCTCGCGGCCGGCCGGTGGTTCCGTCGAGCCAGGCACCCCCTCCTCGATCTCGAGCCCTTCCGGGTCGCGACCTTCCGGGTCACGAACCTCAGCGGCTCCCTCTACCGGGCCGTCGTGAACGGCGTGCCCTTCGTCGTCCCGCTGCTGCTGCAGGACGGCTTCGGCTGGTCGCCCGTCGAGGCCGGCCTGATGCTCATGTGGGTCTTCGTCGGCAACCTCGGCGTCAAGCCGTTCACGACTCCCCTGATGCACCGGTTCCGCATCGTGCCGATCATCGTCGTCGCCACCGTCGGGCTCGCCGCGACCTTCGTCGCCGCGTCGGTCGTCGGGCCGGACACGTCGCCCGTGCTCGTGGCCGCGATCCTGCTCGTCAGCGGCGTGTTCCGGTCGGTGGGGTTCACGGCCTACAACACCCTGCAGTTCGCCGACGTGCCGGCCGCACAGATCGCCCCGGCCAACGCCATCGCGTCGATCACGGGACAGCTCGCCGTGGGCCTCGGCGTGGCACTGACGGCGCTCACCGTCCGGGTCGCCGACACGGTCGCCACTGCCGCGGGCACGGGAGGCGCGGCCACCGGATACCAGGTCGCCCTCGTCGTCCTCGCGGCGCTGGCCCTCGTGAGCCTGCCCGAGGGGCTGCGGCTGCCGCGGGGCGCCGGAGACTCCCTCCGGAGCCGCGCCTAGCGACAGGCGGCCACGTCGCCCGCCTCGAGGGCCGTCGTCGTCGTCGGGCTCAGCCGCCCGCGAGCCGACGAGCGCCGGTCGCCACGAGCCACTCCAGAGGCCCCCGCCGGAACCGCCGACGAACGAGGAGGGCGACGACCACGAGGACCGAGGCGGACGCGGCGAAGACGGCGAACTGGCCTGCCTCCGTGGTGGCCAGGGGCAGCAACGCGAGGACGACCACGAAGTGCAGCAGGTACATCGTCAGCGCGAGCGCGCCCACGGCGGCGACGGGCTCGAGGAGACGGTGGGTCGACGAGGGGAGGGCCAGGACAGCGGCGAGCAAGAGCAGGCAGAGCCCCGTCGAGCCGATCATCTCGACCGGCGAGCCCGAGTGGGCCTCCGCGGACAGGAGCGAGGACGCGAGCGGGCCGAGGTCGACGACGGAGGCGAGCAGCGCCACGCCGTACGCGGCAGCGGCGCAGGACGCGCCCACGACGGCGAGGACGCCCACCCGCAGCGCCCCCTGGGCCAGCAGCCTGCCGACGGCGGCCCCGGCGAGCGAGGCGACCAGGTAGGCCGCAGCCTGGACGAGCACGTCGACGGTGCCCTGCGCCAGCGACGTGAGCACGTCGAACGTCCCCGCGTCGCGGGCCGTCCCCAGCAGGAGGCCCAGGGGTGCCGTCACCGCCGCCGCTGCGACGGCCGAGATCGCGAGCGTTCGCGGACGGAGGTCGACCACGGCGGCGAGGACGAGCAGGAGCAGCCCGTGGACGGGCAGGATCGTGACGATCGTCACGACGCCGAGCGCGAAGACGACCACGGCGCGGGGGACGAGGAGCGCTCGGCCGGTCACCTCGACGGCGCCGTCGGCGCGACGTCGCGATGCCGTGAGCCCGACCGTCACGCCGGCGACCAGGAAGAAGAGGACGGAGGTGTGGCCGACGACGACGGCGTCGACCACGGGGCTCAGGGCTCCGACGGTGTGCACGGCGACCATGCCCAGCACGGCGAGGCCCCGCACGACGTCGATCGCCACGATCCGGCCGGCCCCGCCCGGAGGGCGGAGGCGGACGGGGCCGACGGCCGGGCCCGAGACGGCTCGCTCAGAGGGGCGGGCCGCGTCGACGGCACCCGGGACAGAGACCGTGGAATGTGGAATGTGGGTCATGCCGCCAGCATCGGGGAGCGGGCGACGTGGTCGCGTCCTCCCCCGGTACCGGAGGAGCGGCACGACGGGACCGACTAGGTCGAGGCGAGGCGGGTGCGCTCGAGCTCGACGTCGAAGTCGGCGGACGGCCAGTCGAGCCCGCGGGACGCGAGGGCGTCGACGAGGAGGCGCTGGACGGCCACCCGGGCGTACCACTTGCGGTCGGCCGGCACGACGTACCACGGCGCCTCGTCCGTCGAGGTGCGTCGCAGCGCGGTCTCGTACGCGCTCTGGTAGTCGTCCCAGACGAGCCGCTCCTCGATGTCGCCCGGGTTGAACTTCCAGTGCTTGTCGGGTCGGTCGAGCCGCTCGACGAGCCGTTCCTTCTGCTCGTCGCGAGAGAGGTGCAACATGACCTTGACGATCGTCGTCCCGGCGTCGACCAGCTCGCGCTCGAACTCGACGATCGCGTCGTAGCGCCGCTCGATCTCCTCCGGCGGGGCGAGCCGCCGGACCTTGCCGATCAGGACGTCCTCGTAGTGCGACCGGTCGAAGACGCCGATCATGCCCGGACCGGGCAGCTCGCGACGGATGCGCCACAGGAAGTCGTGGGCCAGCTCCTCCTCGGTGGGGGCCTTGAAGGCGTGGTGCGCGACGCCCTGCGGGTCGACAGCGCCGACGACGTGGCGCACGATCCCGCCCTTGCCTGCCGTGTCGGTGCCCTGCAGCACGAGGAGGACGTTCCCCTGCGACCCGCCGGTGCGGCTGCCCGCGAAGAGCTTCTCCTGCAGCTCGCCGAGGGTGTCACGACCCGACTCGAGCACCTGCGCGGCGTAGCGCTTGTCGCCGGAGAAGCCGGGGGTCGAGGCAGGGTCGATCTCGGCGAGGCTCAGCTCGGGGCCGGCACGGAGGATCTCGGTGGGCTGGGTCGTCCAGGTCTTGGCCATGGGCACGAGCCTACGGCCGGGGGCCGACGACCGCACGGGCGCGTCGATCGAGGGACGACGGGCGGGCAGGAGGCGCACGGTCCGCACGCGTCGCACGGTCAGCGCGCGCCGCACGGTCAGCGCGCGCCGCGCGGTCAGCGCGTGAGCGGCACCTCGATCAGCACGGGGCCGTCCCAGGCCCTCGCGAGCGCCTGGTCGAGCTCGGCACGCGTCGAGGCGAGCACGTGGTGCCAGCCGTACGCGGCGGCCAGCCCCGCGAGCCGGACACCGTGCGGCGTGAACTGCACGCGGCGCATGGCGTCGACCGGCGCCGTGGCCGCCACCTCGAGGCCGTCGAAGATCGTCCCCCCGCCGTCGTTGCCGACCACGACCTGCAGCCGAGGCCGCACCTCGCCGTCGCCGAACAGGAGCGAGCCGACGTCGTGCAGCAGGGTGAGGTCACCCAGGAGCACGCGGGTGACGCCCGGCGCCCCGTCGTCGACCTGGCTGGCGAGGGCGATGCCCGTGGCCGTCGCCACCGTGCCGTCGATCCCGGCGAGACCGCGGTTGGCGTGGACGCGGACCTTCTTGCCGGGCACGACCTCGTCGACCTCGCGGATGAGGCGGGAGGCGCCGAGGACCAGCCGGTCGTGCGGCCACGTCACGCGCCACAGGGTCTCGGCCAGGGCGCGACGGGTCACGGGACGCCGCAGCAGGGCGACCTCGCCCCGGAGGAACTCGGCCCGTGCCGAGCCGTCGTCGCTCGTGGCGGCCTCCAGGTCGGGCGCGGCCTCGTCGTCGCCGACTACCCGGCGTCCGGAGTGCACCCAGCGGCCCACCCAGGCGCGGTGGGCGCGGTCGTCGGGCGTGCCTCCTGCGGTCTCGACCACGTCGACGGCGGCGACGACCGTGGCCGACCGGCCCGGGTCGTACGCGTCGGCGGTCGCGCCGCGGACGACGACGACCTCGACGCCCGCGCGCGTGAGGAGGGCAGGGACCTGGCGGGTCAGGGTCGGGTGTCCGAGCACGACGACCCGACCCACGACGCCGCCGAGCTCGGCGTCGCCGAGCAGCGTGCGGAAGCCGAGCGCGAGGTTCGGGCCGAAGTGGGCCCCGCTCGAGACCTCGGCCACGAGCGGCGCGCCGAGGGCGCGGGCGAGCGCCTCCGCCTCGGGACCGGCCCCGTGGCCGGCGACGACC